>CAHJWK010000049.1 GCA_903642275.1 Chitinophagaceae bacterium | reverse complement strand
TGAAAGTGAATGTTATAAACTTGGCATTCCGCTTCGTACACGTCATAACGAAGTAGCGCCTTCTCAGTTTGAGTGCGCGCCGATTTTTGAAGATGTAAATATTGCAGTGGATCATAATATTTTAATGATGGATGTTATGGACCGTGTGGCAAGAAGGCATAAATTGAAAGTGTTGCTGCATGAAAAGCCATTTGCAGGAATTAATGGTAATGGCAAACACAATAACTGGAGCATGGCAACTGATACGGGCGTAAATCTTTTGGCGCCTGGCAAAACGCCAAAGACCAACTTAATGTTTCTTACTTTTTTTGTGAACACTATAAAAGCTGTGCATGATTATGCTGATGTGTTGCGTGCCTCAATTGCTTCCGCAGCAAATGATCACAGGCTGGGTGCAAATGAAGCGCCGCCTGCAATCATATCTGTTTTTATAGGTGAATATTTAACCAAGGTTTTGCAGGATATTGAAACAAGAGTAGGGGATAAGTTTGATGAACAGGATGAAGCCATTCTTAAACTTGATTTGCACAGAAGCATACCTGAATTGTTATTAGATAACACTGACCGCAATCGTACTTCACCATTTGCATTTACAGGAAACAAATTTGAGTTTCGTGCTGTTGGTTCTTCTGCAAACTGCGCCAATGCAATGATTGCGTTAAACATCATTCTTACTGAAACATTAAAGACTTTTAAAAAGGATGTTGATGCCTTAATTACTAATGGTGATAAAAAAGAAATTGCCATTATGCATGTAATTCAAAAATATATTGTTGACAGCAAGAAAGTATTGTTTGAAGGTGATGGTTATAGTGAAGAATGGCATCACGAAGCAGAAAGACGCGGCTTACCAAATATAGCAACAACGCCATTAGCCTTAGATGCCATGGTTACTGATAAAGCAATGCATTTGTTTGAAAGCAATAATGTTTACACGCATGCAGAACTGGAAGCGCGACATGAAATTGAACTTGAAAAATATATTAAAAAAGTACAGATTGAAGCAAGGGTAATGGGAGATCTCGCTATCAATCATATTATTCCGGATGCATTAAATTATCAAAACTTATTAATAAAAAATGTGCGTGGTTTAAAAGATTCAGGTTTGCCTGAATCTGCTTATGCGGCACAATTAGCAATATTAAAAGAAATCTCTGATCACTTGCAGCAGGTTTATACAATGGTTAATGCAATGATTGAAGAAAGAAAAATCGCCAATAATATGAGTAATACCCGCACAAAAGCTATTGCTTATTGCACGCAGGTAAAAGGGCGTTTCTTTGATGATATCCGCTACCACGCAGATAAACTTGAAGCATTGGTAAATGACAGTGACTGGACATTGCCTAAATACAGGGAACTTTTATTTTTGCGGTAGCTTTTATTTTATTTGTGTAAAGCCGCTTCAGATTAAGAAGCGGCTTTATATTTATATCCAATCAAAATCATGCATTTAAATCATACATCATGAATGATAAAATAGCCATAATTGGTGGTGGAAATTTAGGCAGCGCCATCGCCGAAGGCTTAATAAACAGTAAGTTTTGCAAGCCACAGCATATTATTATTACAAAGCGAAACATAGGCACGTTACGCAATCTTGAAGAACGTGGTGTAATGATAAGTGATAATAATATGGATGCCGCTAAGGATGCTAAATGGATAATACTGGCCGTAAAGCCTTTCCAGGTGAAAGATATTTTGCAGCAGTTAAAAGATAAGCTTGATCCTTTGCAACAACAAATTATAAGTGTAATGACCGGCGTGTGGATTAAAGACCTGCAGGAAATTTTAGGTAATGAGTTTACATTTTTCAGGGCAATGCCAAACACAGCAATTGCTATACAGCAAAGCATTACTTGTATCTGCAGCGCTAATGCAAATAATGAACAGTCTAAGTTTGTGGATGACCTTTTCAGTAACCTTGGCAAAGTTGTTTTTATTGAAGAAAAGCTGATGGACGCAGCAACTGTGTTGGGCGCATGTGGTACTGCTTATGCCATGCGTTATATACGTGCAAATATTCAGGGTGGAATTGAAATTGGTTTTGATGCAGCCACCGCTTCTTTAATTGCAGCTCAAACGGTTAAGGGTGCAGCAGATTTATTGCTGGTTAAGCATACGCATCCTGAACAGGAAATTGATAAAGTAACCACGCCGAAAGGTTGCACAATTGCCGGTTTGAACGAAATGGAACACCAGGGTTTCAGTTCATCATTAATAAAAGGCGTTATTACCAGCTATAAAAAAATAGTAAACGATATGTGATTCGAGTTCAAAACAGTTACTATTGCCTCTGCGGCTCCCACACTGCCTCCGTCAACAGTTACTATTACCTCTGCGGTTCCCGCACTGCCTCCGTAAACAGTTACTATTACCTCTGCGGTTCCCGCACTGCCTTTAGAAACAGTTACTATTGCCTCTGCGGGTTCCGCAAAGTATTTATACTTGAATCGCACATTTGTATGTTAATTTTATTTCCAGATTATGAATTATGTAAAGCAGGTAGAAATAAGATGGAGTGATCTTGACCCAAACTTTCATGTAAAGCATTCTTCTTATTATGATTTTGGTGCTTATTGCCGGGTTGCTTTTTTGATGGATAATGATATAACCCCAGAAGTAATGATGCAGCATTCTCTCGGCCCGATTTTATTCAGGGAAGAATGCATCTTTAAAAGAGAAATAAAGTTTGGTGATGCAATAACGATTGATTTAAAGCTGGCGTCAGTTTCAGGTAATTATAAAAAATGGACGATGATGCATGAGATTTTTAAAAACAATGATATGCTTTGCGCTAAAATTTCAATTGATGGTGCATGGATGGATACCAGGCTTCGAAAGATAATTTCACCACCGGAAATTTTTAAAATTGCATTGGATACATTACCTAAAACAGAAAATTTTCAGCTTATATAATTATACAATGAAAACATTGATACCGACTAATGAATTATTGCAAGCATAAATAAAATCGTCATTAAAAAGATAATGATAAGACCTGCAAGAAATGAATATTCAGCAAGCGTTTCATAAAATTCAGATCTTTTGATACTGCGAATAGAAAGAAATGCACATAAACAACTGAACATAAAAATTACAAAGCAAACAGAAGTTATTTCATCAATAAACGTTGTCGCAGAAAGTTTAAAAAACTTTAGAGAAGTTAAAACAAGAAAACAAAAGCCAAGAAAATTAGAAGAGGAATTTAAAATTTGCGGTGCTTTGTTGTTCTTATCTTCCATAAGAAATCAACCTATTTGATGGTAAGCGTTTTAATTTCTTTTATATTCATGAACTGTTTAAATTTTGGCTGATATACTTCGCTTTCAACATAAGAAAGAGAAACAGTTTTGTTTTTTAGTTTATTCGCTGCGTCTTTAATCCAGTCATCAGAACCAGGTACATAATTATAATAGATAAAATCAAGCTCACGTCCGGCAGTTGTTTTAACAGTAATGAAAGTAAAATCTCTTTCTTCAACTTTAGTTACAACGCCATCAATACTTTCAGACACCTGTGTTTTTCCTGATATATTAATTGAAGAATTGCCTAAATCAACACCGCTGTCACTACCGCTCATTGCCATGCTCGCAGCAATTTTTGTAAATGCGGGGCAACCATTTTTCATCATTTGCATGGCAAGCTGTGTTCCTATTTCTTCGCCGGCCTTCTGGTAATCTTCTCCACTGGAAACAATCTTTGAGATAAGGCCTGGCGCAGAAGAAAGCATGCAATTTAAAAATGCCTGCTGCATTTGTTCAGGTGTACTGCTTTCATCTATTTTGCTTTTTGTAAGGCAATCGCAAACACTTATTGCAGCTTTATTTAAAGATGTGTCCTGGCTTTCAGCTTTAAAAGCAACACTTGTTATAATTAATGCAAAAAATATCTTTCTCATTATAATTGATGTTTTAAAAAATTAATTGCAGTTGCTGCTATCGAATTTATGTCCTGCTGTCTCATACATTTAAAATGACCACGCGGACATTTTCTGTAGCCAATCTTACTGCATGGTCTGCAAGGTAAATCCTGCACTTCAAATTTTATATTTTCTATGTTATCATTTCCATAATATGGATACATGCCAAACCGAGAAACTGTATTTCCCCAAACAGAAATAACAGGTTTTTTAAAAGCTGCTGCAATGTGCATTAAGCCAGTATCGTGAGTGATAATAAACTTAGACTTTTTAATAAGGTCAGCACTTTCGTTTAAACTGAACTTTCCGCAGGCATTATAAATTTTGATGAAATCTGTTTTCGCAATATCGTTACCAATATCCGCATCTTCTTTTCCACCCAATAAAATTATCGGGTGATTTATTAAGCTGCATAATTGTTTTAATTTTTCAACCGGTAATTTTTTTGTGTTGTGTGCTGCACCAATTGCAATTGCAATAAAACCATGTAAGTGGCTTGCCGGTAGTTCAGTGTAAGCAACAACATCTTTTTCAGGAATAAAATAATTAAGGCCTTTACAATCATTTTTTATGTTAAAGAAATCAAGCGTTTCAAAATACCTGTCAACAATATGTTTATCCGGCAGCAGGTTTATTTTGAATAATGTAAGCAGCCATTTTTCAATGTTCAGCTTATTAAAGGAAAACGATGGCACCTTATATAAAGCAGTTTTAAGCCGCAGTGATTTAAGATTATGATGCAGGTCAATTATATAATCATATCGTTCTTTTTTTAATTTTTGTACAGTTGTCTTCCAGTCTTCAAAAACAAATAATTTGCTTACGTAAGTATTACTTTCAAGTATTGTTTTGAACTGCGGTTTTGTAAGAAAGTGAATTTCTGCATCAGGTATTTGTGTCTTAAGGCAACGTATAACCGGCGTTGTTAAAACAATATCACCAATAGAAGAAAAGCGGATGATGAGAACCTTCATGATATAAAAAAAGCGACACCAGAGTCGCTTAATTTTTATGTGCCCCAGGCGGGAATTGAACCCGCACCCGCGTTGCGGCGGACAGGATTTTAAGTCCTGCGTGTCTACCAGTTCCACCACCAGGGCAATAATAAAAAAAGTTATTTGTCATGCACATCAGTATCAATTTAATCCAATTAAATATAACTGATAACAAATAACTTTTTTTATAGAGAGCGGAAGACCAGGCTCGAACTGGCTACCCCGACCTTGGCAAGGTCGTGCTCTACCAAATGAGCTACTTCCGCCTGTAAAGAACTTTTTTGGGACTGCAAAAATAACAATCTGAATGAGTTGACAAAATTAAACTACTTATACTGCGGTGTATATAAAGTGTTTGTTGGAATTTCTACATCAGGTTTGCCTTTATAACGGTGCGTATATAAATTATAGCACATGCCAATAACCAGTGCAGCAACAGAAAGAACCTGTATGTAAAATAAGAACCTGGATGAGGTTACCCAGTTATAACCAAATTCCTTGTCTTTATATTCTTCATCTGTTTCGTAAGGCATACATAATTTTTTACTGCGCAAAAATAAGTGCTGTAGTTTAAATTATTTGTTTGATTGCATAATTTCTGAAAAAACTCTTTTCTTCTTAATAAAATAATCCCATACCAGTGAGCCTTTGTAAACGCCTTGTAATTTATTTAGTTTGATTGATGGCAATCGCTGACTTTTTTTATGTGTAAATATCCATTTTATAACGCTGCCATGTGCCTTAATAATGGCCAAAAAAGATGGTGCATCTCCTTGTAATAAACTTTTAAAAGCGAATAGCCAATCCATTAAAATACGTAATGGAATTTTCCACAAGGTTTCAGCAAAAGAAAAATTTTTAAATAGGATAATAAGATTGTTCCTGAAGTTTAAATAAGTTTTGCGGCTATTCGTTTTATGTAATGTTCCGCCGCCAACGTGATACACTACAGAAGATGAACAGCAATAAATTTTATAGCCTTTTCGCTGCAGGCGCCAGCATAAATCAATCTCTTCCATGTGTGCAAAAAGATAAGCATCAAAGCCAAGCATCTCGTTAAATTTTTCTGCCTTAATGCATAATGCAGCACCGGTTGCCCAAAATATTTTTGAAGTATTATTATATTGGCCATTATCATTTTCACAAACATCAAAAATTCTTCCACGGGCAAACATATAACCTAAGGTATCAACCCATCCGCCGCAGGCACCGGCATGTTCAAATAATTTTTTGTTTGTGTATGATAAAATTTTAGGTTGGCAAGCTGCGATTTGATTATCACTTTCCATCAATGTAATTAAATCTTCAATCCAGTTTGCAGTCACTTCCACATCAGAATTAAGTAAAATGTAATAATCGGCTTTTACATTTTTAAGTGCTTCGTTATAACCACCGGCAAAACCAAAATTTTTTTTAAGCAAGATGATTTCGACATCCGTAAAATTTTTTTCGAGAAAAGCAATACTGTCATCAACTGAACTGTTATCAGCGACAATAATCTTTTTATTTGCATAAGTGGAAGCAAGCACCGAAGGCAAAAACTGTTCAAGATAATTGCGCCCGTTAAAGTTTAATATAACTATGGCAACAGATGGAAAGCTCAATTCAAATTTTTTCAAATTAAACATAAACTTTTAATACAAACAGCCATATTTGATTGGTAAGAGATTTGACAATAATTTAGACACTATGTTCGGCTTAACAATTCTTGGTAATAATTCAGCTTTGCCTGCTTATAACAGGCATCCAACAGCGCAGGTTTTAACGTTAAACGACCAGCTTTTTTTAATTGATTGTGGTGAAGGAACACAGATGCAGATGAGTCTTTATAAAATTCGCCGTGGCAGAATCAACCACATATTTATTTCGCATTTACATGGCGACCATTATTTTGGTTTGCCTGGCTTAATTACAAGTTTTGGTTTGCTGGGCAGGGCGAGTGACTTGCATTTATATGCGCCTTCCGCATTAGAACCAATTTTAGATTTGCAATTAAATTGTGCGGATACCCGACTACCTTATAAGCTGCATTTTCATGCTTTGGAAAAGAGCCTTGTGTTAATTGATGAAGATAGTTTTAGTGTTGAATGCTTTAGAGTTTTTCATCGCATAGATTGCTGGGGATTCTTATTTCGCGAAAAAAGAAATCCAAGAAAAATTAATGTTGAAGCAACGGAAAAGTATGATGTACCTGTTAGTTATTATAACCGTTTAAAACAAGGTGATGATTATGTAAATGACGATAAAATTACAGCTAACGGTGCGCTGACTTTTCCTAACAAACCTTCGCGTTCTTATGCATACTGTGCAGATACTTTGTATAACGAGTCACTAGTTGAAATAATAAAAAATGTAAGTACTTTATACCATGAAGCAACCTACTTAAAAGATAAGCAGGAAAAAGCAACTGCACGCTTTCATTCAACAACAATACAGGCAGCACAGCTTGCAAAGCTGGCTAATGTTAAACAATTGCTTATTGGCCATTTTAGCAGCACATATGAAAAAGTAGAAGAATTTTTAGTGGAAGCACAGGAGGTATTTCCTGATACAAAGCTTGCTTTGGAAGGGCAAACTTATCTGATTCAATAAGCATCATAATTATCGCTTATCAAAATTATCTTAAATAAACGTAATTACTTTTGACGCGTTATGACAAATTTTATTCCCATATTTCCTTTAGAAATTATTGTTTATCCCGGCGAAAAAGTAAACCTGCATATTTTTGAGGACAAGTATAAACAGCTGATAGATGATGTGTCTAAAGAAAAAAAATTCTTTGGCGTACCACCGGTGATAAAAAATAAAATTTCCGAAATGGGTACACAGGTTTCTGTTGAGAAAATAGTAAAAAAATATGATGATGGCAGAATGGATATTGTAGTAAAGGGTAACGGTATCTTCAGAATTCTTGAAGTGATTGAGTCAGTACCTGCTAAACTTTATAGCGGAGCAATTGTAAAGCATGCTGAAAATGATGAGGTTGGTACAAGTAGACATTTGAAAGCTGTTATCAGCGCTATAAGAGAACTGCATCGGTTGCTAAATATAAATAAAGATTTTAAAAAGCCAGACGAAGAATTAAAGAGTTACGATGTTGCGCATCATGCTGGTCTTTCAATTGATGAAGAGTATGAATTGTTTGCATTGCTGCGCGAAGATCAGCGCATTGAATATTTGCGCAGGCATTTGAAAAAAATAATTCCGGTAGTGGCCGGTGCTGAAGCACTAAAGAAAAAGATACAGATGAATGGTCACTTTAAAGAATTGAAAGGCTTCAATTTTGGTCCTGGTAAAAAGTAATTATGCAAACTACGCTTTGCTTTGATTTTGGAAACACACGTTTAAAATGCGCCGTATTTGATAATGATGTAATTAGAAAAGTTGTAACTCTTGTTGATGATTCAAATGAAACAATTGAAAATCTAATCAAAGAGTTTAAGCCGCATAAATCAATTTTATCTTCTGTTATTTATCATAACCCTGACATTGAAAATATTTTATCAGCACATACAAAATTTCATAAGCTTACACATCAATCTAAATTATTATTTACAACACCCGTTGGTAAACCTGAAACAATTGGTGCAGACAGGTTAGCGTTGGTTGCTGCTGTAGTTTATAATTATCCGGATAAACATAATCTTATTGTCGGACTTGGCTCATGCATCACGTATAATTTTGTAAATAAGTTTCACGAATTTTTAGGAGGCAGCATTTCACCTGGTTTAGAAATGCGATTTAAAGCCATGCATGAGTTCACATCAAAACTTCCGCTTGTAAAAGCAGACTCAAATTTTCCGTTAGTGGGTTATGATACAAAAACAAATTTACAGAGCGGAGTTATATTAGGCATGGCAAAAGAGATTGATGGAATCATCAACGAATATGCTTTGCGCTACGGTAACTTTAACGTGCATTTAACCGGAGGTGATATGGGCTTTTTTGCACCACATCTCAAAAACAAGATATTTGCAAACCCTCATTTAATCTATAAAGGTTTGTATGCTATCAGTGAAACCAATGGCTAAATATATTCTTGTTTTTTTCCTGTCTTTATTTACATACCTGTATAGTTTTTCACAGGAAAATTCACCCTTTTCGCGGTATGGTGTTGGAGACATTTACCCGCAACAGAATATTGCTTCACGTGGTATGGGTGGTATAACAGCAGCCGTTTCAGATCCGCAATTCATTAATACGGTAAACCCGGCAAGCTATGGTTATTTAAATCTTGTTACGTATGATTTCGGATTGAGTATTGATGCACGCACATTGCGCAGTGCAAGCCCTGTTGGTAAATATAACTCTACTAATTTGTTGCCTTCTTACATTCAGTTAGGCATACCGGTAAGTAAAAAAGGCGCTGCATTAGTATTTGGTTTAAGGCCTGATACACGCATTAATTACAGTGTTGAACAGGGTGGTAAAATAAATTACGATAGCCTTGGCTATACAGATAGTATACATACTTTGTATGAAGGCGACGGTGGTTTATACCAGGCATTTATTGGGTTAGCAAAACGGTGGAACCATTTCAGTATTGGTTTTAATGCAGGGTATGAATGGGGTAATAAATATACCAGCACAAGAGTAGATTTTCCGGCAGACAGCTCTTATCAAAACTGGTATAGGTCTAACTCAACGGATACAACGCATTACAATGGCTTGTTTTTAAACCCGGGAATAATGGCTGGTTTCAGGCTTGCAAAAAATACAAACGCGGTTACTAAAAATGTTCAAACCTACTATCTTAATTTAGGCGCTTCAGGTACATTTGAGCAGAACCTTAATGCAACAAGAACAACAACAAGCCAAACATTTAATTATGGTTCTGATGGCGAGGTTGTACCAATTGATAGTGTTTCCAAACTTACCGATGTTAAAGGGAAAATTGATATACCACTAACCTACACTGCAGGTTTTGTGTTTAATAAAAATATTGGCAATGGTGTTTTCGAAGTAAGCAAATGGAGCCTTGGTGCAGATTACACTTCTACTAAGTGGACAGATTATCGTTTTTATGGCTCGCCGGATCAATTAAATAACAGTTGGTTCTTACATGCCGGCGCTTCGCTTTCACCAAACCCCTTAGGTGGTAAATCTATATTTTCAAACGGTACTTACCGCATAGGTTATTATACCGGAAAAGATTATGTTAATGCTGACGGAAATGGTTATAAAGTACATGCTTATACAATTGGCTATTCTTTCAATTTAAGAAAGTTCAGAAGCTATGATAATCAATTTACCAAAATAAATACGGCTTTGGAATTTGGTAAAAAGGGCACTGGTGTAAACAATATAACTGAAAACTTCTTTAAATTTTCACTCGGCTTATCTTTAAGTGATGTTTGGTTTATCAAGCGCAAGTATGATTAAGCTTAGGAAAAATATTTTTTGTTTGATAGCAGTCGCAATAACCGGCTGCTTTTTTATGATAAGTTGTTCAAACAATTACCAGGAAGTGCAGGATCTTGCCAGGAAAAAAATACCAATAGATACTGTAACACAGGTAGAAAGTTATTTAAGCCAGGACGGGTTGGTAAAAGCAAAACTTACAGCACCAATCATGACAACCATTAACGTCAGCGACTCACCTAAAACAGAATTTCCACGTTCACTGCATGTTGACTTTTATAACGACAGTACTAAAATTCAAAGCAGGTTATTTTCAAAATATGGTTTGTACTATAACAACAAGCATTTGGTTTTGCTGCGCGATAGTGTAATTGTGTTTAATATAGCCGGTGACACTCTTAGAACAGAAAAACTATGGTGGAACCAGGATAAGCAATTATTATATACTGATGTGCCGGTGCATATTATCCAGGACGGTCAGCCGTTGGAAGGACAAAACGGTATGACTGCAAAGCAGGATTTCAGCGCATGGACTTTACTCAATGCAAAAGGCACATTACCGGTTGCAGATAGCACGCTGCCTACAAATTGATTTATTAAGCTTCTATTTTGGGTCAAAATCCACCATCCATTCAATACCGAATTTATCTCTGAACATTGCAAAATATGAGCCCCAGGGACTGTCGCCAATAGGCATTTCAACATTTCCTCCTGCTGAAAGTCCACTAAATAATTTGTCGGCTTCTTCACGGCTTTCTGCACTAATAGATATTTTAGACCTGTTTTCGTTTTCGTTTGTTCGTCCCATACTTTCCGGAACGTCATTGGCCATTAAAATGTTCTTTCCAATCGGCAAAGCAATGAGCATTATCTTATTTGCCTCGTTTTCTGCTATCGGATGTTCAGTGCTTGATATTTCTTTAAAGCGCATAATCTTTGAAAACTCTCCGCCAAATACTGATTTGTAAAAGTTGAATGCTTCTTCAGCATTGCCATTAAAGTTGATGTGTGGATTGATAAGTGCCATAATCTATATTTTTAAAGTGTTTTTTATAATAATTTCTTTTATCTAAAATCTTTGACTGCAAATGTATGAGTGTTGGGTATCGCAACACAATTACCTATAACTCAAATATTCCCGCAACTTACTAATTTTTATTACTTCAAACCATCAGTTACACATTGTATTACTGCAACTTATTTCCATTCACCCAAAAAATCTGTGTAAGCATCAATCACAAAAGGAATTCAACCTAATTTATCTGTGCAGGCATCAATTACATAAAGAATACAACCTCACACACCTGTGTAAGCATCAATCACAAAAGAAATTTAACCTCATACGGTTGTGTTAACCTCAATCACAAAAGAAATTCAACCTTACACAGTTGTGTCGGTATCAATTACAAAAGTGATTTGACCTCATACACCTGTGTCAGCATCAATCACAAAAGGAATACAACCTCACCCGGCTTCAGCAGACAAAAATTTTGTTTTCTTCAAAAAATTTCTAACTTTATAGAGTTAAACCAATTTCCTCATTTAAAACCGATTATTATGGCATCCCGTCCATGGATTTTTCTCATTAATCCTTTTATCGTAGCAACCAACACTTCTTACAGCCTCATGAAACAAATAGGCAATTACACACTTGCTGCCATCAACGCAAAACTGCAGCCATCATTACCAGATTCAGCAAAAGCCACGGCACCGCCGGAGGCAGATTTTTTTGCCGGCCTGCTTGCCACACTGCAGCCGCCGGTACAAACGTATGATGATGCTTATACTGCGTGGCTAAGCAAACAGGGCTCAGTAAAAGGGCAAACAAAAACGCTTACCATGTTGCTGGATGATTTGAGCAGTAACCAAATACAGGAGTGGGACCTGGCTATTCAAAACGTATATCGCCAGAACACACCGCAGTACATAGCATTGCTGCCGCAGCACCGAAAGCCTTTTCAGCAGGGCACGCAACAAAGTAAAATTACCGCGGTAGGTGCGCTTAGCCTTGCTATTGGCACCGATGCCAAACTGCAGGACCTTAAAGCAGATGTGGACACTTTTCAGAATGCACTGGTACTTGCCAATGCCAGCCAGAAGGATGGCAAAAGCAACAAAAGCGGCAGCAGTGCAGAGGTGGAGGCAGATCGTATTGTACTGGGCATAGTATTGTACGGCATACTGGGGCAACTGATGGATTATTATAAAGAAACACCGGAAATGATTGCTACCGTAATACTGGTAGATGCATTGCGCACCCATGAGCAAACAGTATTTAGCCAGGATGTTAACGGCGGCCAGACAAAACTTGTATTTACAAGAACGCTGGAAGATGGCGACCAGTTAAAAATAACCGGTCGTGGCCACACTGCATTACAGGTGGCGCTGGTGCATGAAAAAAATGATGCCATGCCGGCGGATGCATTTACTGTGCAGGCCGGGGAAGAAGAACTGGTTTTGCCGGATGCGCTGGGCGCGAAAGGCAACCGCTATTTAATTATAAAGAACTTAAGTGCCACCGAAAAAGGCGCATTTACAATAGAAATTGTTTGAGGGCGTATTTAAAAAGGTTTTTATGTTTATTAGATTTAAAAGACCTGCTTTTTTCAATAAGCGGGTCTTATTTTTACGCTTAGTGATAAGATTGATAAAACTGTTAGGTTGTTTCAAAACTCATTCGCTATATTAAATTGTTTACCCAAACGCTTTAAATCTTCTACCACGCTTACATCAACAGGAATTCCTTCTTTCATTCTTATCAATTCCATTTCTCTTTCAGGATCGCCGGGTATTAAAATCTTATCATAACCTGCTGCTGGTTTAGCTTTTTTGAAGCGTTCAATCCAGTTGTCTATATGTTGTTTAAATTCATCAGCAGGCCTGAAAGCATCAATGCGCATTGCACCAAAAAAATGGCCTAATCCTTTGCCCGGCATATCTTCCGGCATGGGTACATAAGCAGGAAACGGAGGCACCCAGGGCCCGTAACTGGCTCCGCTTAATACCGCAGAGAATATATCCACTATACTTCCCAGTGCATAACCTTTATGCGAACCATGTTCACGGTCGCTGCCAAGTGGTAATAAAGAACCGCCTTGCTTTAATTCATTTGCATTGATTGATGTATTACCGTCTTTATCCTGCACCCAGCCAACAGGCGCATCTGCATTTTTTCTTTGTAAGATTTCGAGCTTGCCATTGGCAGCCGTTGTTGTGGCAAAGTCTGCGACAAAAGGCGGTTGTTTGCCTGCAGGTATGGCAACGGCAATCGGGTTAGTACCAAGCATTCTTTCAATACTAAAAGTAGGTGCAACCAGCGCACTTGCATTCGTCATCGCAATACCAATCATATTGTGTTCAAGAGCCATCATTGCATGGTAACCGGCAATACCAAAATGATTGCTGTTGCAAACACTTACCCAACCTGTTCCTGCATGTTCAGCTTTCCTGATAGCAACCTGCATTGCATAAGGCGCAACCACTAAACCAAGACCGGCATCACCATCAATAGTTGCTGTAGATAAAGTTTCATGTATGATATGAATATTTGGGTTGCTGTTAATCCTGTTTGCTTGCCACAAACGCACATAACCTGAAAGCCTTGCTACACCATGACTGTCAATGCCTCTTAAATCCGCTGCCAGCAAAGCTTTGGTAGCAGTAGTTGCATCTTCATCACTGCAGCCAATGTGTTTAAAAATGCTATAAGAAAAATTATATAATAATTGATAAGAACAGGTTTTATCCATGCTGCAAATATTATAAATAAAAAAGACGGTGGTTAAACCGTCTTCAATTCTCTCAAAGAATTTATTAATTAAAACGGAAGGTCATCGCTGGCATCACTTACATCATTGCCTGCATTGTTGTTAGCATAGGTATTTGAGTTGCCGTTTGAATATGTATTTGAATTACCGTTTGAATAAGCAGGCGCCTGCGGAGAGGTGCTCATTCCTTCTGCGTTGCGTGATGAACCAAGTAACTGTATATTTTGAACACGCATAGTTAATGAAGCACCATTCTTGCCATCATTACTTTGATAAGTGCGCACTTCAGGCGTGCCTTCCGCATAAACCTGCTGGCCTTTTTTTAAGTAAGGTGAAATGCCTGTTCTGTCAGTCCAGTAAGCGCATTCTACCCAAATTACTTTCTCCCGCTGCGCACCTGTACTATCTTTAAATTTTTCTGTATGTGCCACACTGAAATTGATAACATTTTTTCCGTTTACTGTGTTTACTGTGCAATCTTTTCCAAGATTGCCGATTACCATTAATTTGATCATTGCATTAAATTTTAGGACTGTGAATGTAGTAATAAATCAAATTAATTGCAGTGCAAGTTTTAAACAATTTTTATCGTAAAATCTGCTTATATACTTCAATGTATTTATCAATCATTTTTTCATAACTGAATTTCTCAGTTGCATAATCATAGCATGACTTGCGATTAATGGATGAAATATTTTTTACTGATTCAACGGCTTCATCAATATTGTTTACAAGAAAACCTGAAACATTATTGTTGATTAATTCAGGCATAGAGCCGCGTTTATAAGCAATAACAGGTGTGCCGCAAAACATAGCTTCAGCAACGCTCAAACCAAAAGGTTCATTAAAATAAACAGGATGTAATAAAGCAGATGCATTGCTTAATAATTGATTTCTTTTTTTCCGATCAGCATGGCCAACAAATTTTATTTGCTCATCATCTATAAGTGGTTTTATTTTTTCATTGTAATAATTATTATCCTGGATAATGCCTGCAATTATCAATTGCCTGTTGCAGGCTTTTGCAATCTGAATTGCATCATATGTTCCTTTATCAGGATGTATCCTTCCAAAAAATAAAAGATAATCCTGCGGAGTTTCAACAAACGTAAATTCTTCTTTTTTTATACCATGATAAATAGTTGCGACATAGTTTAAAGATGGATGCCTGTCTGCATTGCTGATAGAAACATAAAAAGAATTGCTGTTATATTTCTTATAAACAGGGATAATTTTTTCCGATGAAAAACCGTGTATTGTTGTGAGTACAGGTGTCTTTATGAGCTTTGAATAAGTGAGTGGTAAAAAATCAAAATTGTTATGAATGATATCAAATGATGAAGCCTGCTCCATCAGGTAACTAATGTGCAAGCATTCAGCAACTTTCGCATCAACAGTTCTGTCTTCTTCATAACCTGTTTCAATTACACCATCATATTTAAGTGATGATGAAGAATTTTTGGTAGCAAATAAAGTAACATCGAAACCTTTGGTAGCAACACCGTTTGCAATGTTATAAGCAACCTGTTCCCATGGCCCGTAATGTTCCGGTGGAGTTCGCCATGCAACAGAAGATAAGACAGCTATCTTCATTTATGAATTGTATGCAAAGAATTAAGCAAGAAAAAATTATGCGTTTGAAAGTTCTTTTTTATTAACTGTTTCAGCAATTTTTTTATACTCATATTCACATTCCATAGCTTTTAAAACAGTAAGATGGGCAATAAGATAAGCCAGCGTACTTTCAGCGCCCTGGTTACGGTTAATGCCATTGAATTGCAATCCATCGCAACAGCCATGCGTTTCATGATCATACAAAGGAATATGCAATTCATTCTCGCCCAAAAACCACATGAATGAAGTAAACATCAGTTCAATATAAGTAGCATCTTTTGTAACCTGGTAAGCCTGCTCAAACATCAACACCATTGCCATAACTTCAATTGCCTGCTGATCATATAACGGAGTAACTTCTTCTTTTCTCAGCCACCCACGATTGCCAACCGGCGTAAGATATTTTTCTGAAAATGTTTTTTCTCTTAAAAAATTTAAAGTGGTTAATGCAACTTCTTTCACTTTGCGGTTACCTGTTATTTCATAGCTATGTAATAATGCTAATGGTAAAATACCGTTATCATATGTCATTACGCTTTCAAACCAAAGCCAGTGTTCATTAGATTCCTGTTCAAATGCATTCATTAATTTATCAGTCAAATCAATCAGAATTTTCATCATGTCTTCATTGCCCTGATAATACTTTAAAAAATGGCTAATGCCAATAATTGTATTTGCATATCCACGCACATGTGAAAGGTCTTTAACCGCGTCTATTGATTTTTCAAATAACTCAGATGCAAATTCACGATAAGAATTATCAGGTGCAAAACGTATAAGATAACCAAATGCCCAGATGTTTCTGCCATAAGAATCTTCTGAACCAATTTCATCAAGATAAGAACGGTTAAAGTGAAGAAAATTTCTGAAGTGGCCACCATCTGTCTGCATGTAATGCACAAAACTTAAATAGATCGGCAACAGTCTTAATGCTTCAGGAGTTTTTAACTGGCGATACGCCATTGTTATCATCAGCAACGCACGTGTATTATCATCTAAACAATAGCCTTCTTTTAAATTCGGAATGCCATACTTCGCATGTTGTACAATGCCTGTGCTGTCTGTAAGTCTTAATATATGTTTCAGGTTGAATACAGGAAAATCATCTGCATCGGGAAACCGGGCTATAGTAGAAAGTTTTTTATAATGACGCGCAGCCTCCGCAGCAAGCTCCCAGTATCTTGCACCGATACGCGGCCATTTTAAATGCTGCCCATATTGATAAGCATTATGACGAATTGCATTCAGCTCATCAGGATTATCAAGCAACTCATTTAAAATATCACTCAGTAATTCACTTTCTTTAAAAGGAAATAATTTTCCTCTTCCATCTGCAAGCAATTCCTGTGCATGCCAGTATGGTGTAGATACAACCGCGGCACCTGCGCCAATTGCATAAGATAATGTACCACTGGTAATCTGTGCTTCATTGTTATAAGGCGTAATATAAATTTCGATTTCTTTCAACCAGGCAAAGAGTTGTTCATCTGTAACAAATTTATTGATGAAATAAACATTGTCTTCAACGTTTAGTTGCGTAGCGAGGCGCTTTAAATAATTGCGGTATTCTTCACCTGATTGCCTGACTATTGAAGGATGCGTATTACCGATAACAACATATAAAACCTCGGGATGCTTTTTAACAACAGCAGGCAAAGCCTTTATTACAGTTTCAATTCCTTTATTTCGGCTTAATAAGCCAAACGTCATTAGTAACTTTCTATCCTTAAATCTTTGAAGATCTTTTTGTACTTGCAGGTTATCATTAAAGGATGGAACGCCATGCTCAATGATTGTTATTTTATCAGCAGGAATAAGATATATCTCTTTTAAAAACTCTGCGGCCATATTGCTCATCACTGTAATCTTAAATGCGCCGGCAGCAATTTCCTGCACAATAACTTTTTGCAGAAAAGAAGGGTCTTTCAAAACGGTGTGTAACGTAACTATGTAAGGTGTTGTAAGTCTTGTTAATAATGATAAAATGTAAATGCCGCTTTCACCACCAAAAATGCCATATTCATGTTGCAGCACACAAACATCAATATCGCTGTCATTTATAAAGTCAGCAGCTCTTATATAATCCTGTTGATTTTCTTGGTCGATAGTATAAATAACTTCTGGGGGATATTGATAATCGCTTTTAAAATCATTCATTGCAATTACAACACTATCCTGCGCTGTAGCAAAATTGCTGCCTTCCTGAACAGCATTAATAAGGTTTTTTGTAAACGTAGCAATACCACATTCTCTTGGTGGATAACTTCCAATAAATCCTAATTTCATATTTGATGTATCAAAAACTGTATAGCCTAAGAGTAAGCAATTATTATGCTAATATCAGATACAAGAAATTTGTGCAGAAATAGTACGCTTCGCTTCATTATTTGTCATGTTATATAACTCTTTAACCGTTTATACATAATCCTTCATCATAAAAAATTGTTTCTTTGTTTTGTATGAATAAGCATGCTGTAATTGTAGCCGGCGGTATTGGTAAAAGAATGGGAAACATTGTGCCCAAACAATTTTTGTTATTGCATGATAAACCTGTTCTCTGGTACACGCTTGATACTTTTTTACGCGCTTATACTGATATAAATATCATACTTGTTTTGCCTGATAACTACTTAAAAAAAGGTGAGGCTGTTATAAAAGATTTTTTTGAAAACAAGCATATTGAAATTATTAAGGGCGGTGACACAAGGTTTCATTCCGTGCAAAAAGGTTTAAAAAAAGTAGGCGAAAAATCTGTTGTGTTTATTCATGATGCTGTGCGTTGCCTGGTATCTGTTCCTTTAATTCAAAGATGTTATAAACAGGCACTTGAAAAAGGAAGTGCGATACCCGCCGTTGCTGCAACCGATAGCATACGCATTTTGACTGCAACACATCATAAGATTGCAGACAGACAGCAGGTGCGAATTATACAAACACCGCAGACTTTTTTAAGCGATATTATTCTGCCGGCATTCAATCAGCCATACAATGATGCTTTTACGGATGAAGCAACGGTTGTTGAAACTTATGGAACAAAAGTTTTTTTAACAGAAGGTGAATATGAAAATATAAAAATTACAAGGCCTGTTGATATGATGATTGCAGAAAGAATTTTAGAAGAACGTTCAGCGCTTAAGCAGGCTTAGCGGAAATTTAAGATTGTTGAAATGTATTTTGTAATAGGGTTGATTAACCGCACCAAAGCCTTTATAAAAAGATTTAATGCCTTCAATATCTGAGCCTTCAAAATCAAGTATAACGCCGTTGTGTGAAAGCTCTTTAATTAATTCATCAAATAATAAATGACCTGCAGATTGTTTTCTGCCAGCTGGTGTTGAGGACATCATTAAATTATAATAACGTCGTTCATCTTTTAATAATAAAATACAGGCAAGCAATTCGTTGTTATCATTGATGATTTTTCTTGTAATAAGGTTTTTCTCCTGCTGCTTGATCTTACATAATTTTAAGAATTCTTTATAATGATCTGATGTTATGTTTTTAAAACGATCAGCATATAAATCTTTGAACATCTTTATGGCTTCTTCAGCATTGCTTTCTTTATAATTTAATGAAAACTTTTTTGCTTTCTGCAGGTTGCGTTCAATATCTGCTGAATAAAACTCCTTTAATATTTTGTATTTAGATGATAGCAATAAAATATAATTATTGTGCCGGCCTGCATCTTTTATTTGATTTAAATAATTAAATGAATAATCGCCATACTTATAACTCTGCTTTAAGCATTGAAAAAAACTTTCCACTTGTTCCTGTGTAAAATTTTTTCCAAACACACCAAGCTGCTGCACAAACTGAACATGGTAACAATATTTGATTCCATACTTTTTTTTCCATGGCACAGGCATTACAAGATTATAATCATCAGCAACAAAACCTTCCCAGTTTTCTGCCATGTGTTCAAGATAAACTGAGGTAGCATAAATAAGCGGGTTGCTGCTTTGCTTTACGCAATCATCCCATTTTTGTTTATCAATTTTATATGACGGCAAAACTTGTATCTGCATTACAAAGGAATTTTATTGCTGATGTTATTCAGTTTAAAAATATTCAGGTCAATATTAAATGAAATAGTTTTTTTAAAGCGATGATTTGGCGCAATAGTCTTATAATAATTACTGTAAACTTTGCTGTATAATAAAGGAAGATAGATAGTCATTGCAGAATGCAAAGCAGAAACCTGCAGGCCTGCATCATATCTTACAGTAGTTGTTGTATTGAAATATTTTTTTTCATTTCTTAAAGCACCAACATCTGCGAATACTTTTATGGGAAGTTGTTTTGTTAAGCCAGGAATATCTGAAGTAAGGTTAAGTGCAACCAGCCAGTTATCTGATATATCTGCATTGGTTCCAACTTTTAAAAAACCATCACGTTCCATTAGCTGTTGGCTCAATCTTCCATTTACTTCAGACCTGCCAATAAAGTAATTGCTATACGTATAATCCTGGTAACCGTTTGCGCCTTTTAATGTAAGATTATAACGTTGCAGCTGATATGTGTTTGGTGAAGAAGATAAATAAAAAAACTTGCCAGCAAAAAGCCTTGCATTTATGCCACTATGATTAGAAAAATTAAAAAAATATTTACCGGTTAAACCTGCACGAACAAATTGTTTTCCCTGGTCAATTGTAAGCATAACGCTGTATGGAAAAAGTTTACGGTTATCAAGCATTGTAATGTTTAGATGGTTGATGTAAGAATCATTTTTTTGCTTTGATGCGATATTAATTGTATCAGGCAATACATCTTCCCGTAATAAAAAACTTCTTGCCTGTATGATTATTTTTTTTGTTGAGCGCTGGTCTTTGTTATATAAAACAAGTTTTGCAGATGGAACAATCCGCTGCATGCGCTGATAGAATGTTGTGTTTAAACTATCGTATTTATTGAATGAATATGTTGTACCACTTACGGAAAATTCAAGCCAGTATCTTCTTTTAAATATGTTATAAGAAAATCTTGTAGCGCCATTTAATTTTTTTGATGCAATTGCATATAAAGGCGCAACAAAAAAATCAAACTTGTTTAAAGGCAACTGGTAATTATGAATTGCGGCACCAATCATCAGTTTATCATAATTGTTATAACCTGCAACAGGCAACAATGAAACATAATTGTATTTATCTGTTTGCTTTAAATTAAAGAATGTTGCAAAACGTATTTGTTTATGTTGATAATTGTCTTTTATTGGGCCAATCGTAAAAATTTTTTGATATAATGAATCAATGTCTGAACCACTGCTTTGTTCAATTGCCTGTTTAAAATTTTCAGGATAGATATGTTTGAACTGCCATTGGTTAAAATAAAATTTCATGCTACTGTCAAACGTTAACGTTCCCAGTTGTTGCTGCAAATCATGCATCCATATTGGTGTTTTTTCATACACTATCAACCCATAATTTAATTCTGTATAAGTTGCGGATGTTAAATCTATTGGCTGGTCTTTTTTTATTTTTTCGAGCGTAGAAATAAGAGTGTTATTAAAAGATATTGGTATGCGGCTGCGCATAAAAGCATGCTTAAATCCGGCTGCATCTGAGGCTTTACCATACTTTTGATTTTCATAGCGATGCTGGTAATATGTGTTGATGCCTTCATCCATCCATGCATGGTCGCGTTCATTTGTACCAAGCATTCCATAAAGCCAATTGTGACCTATTTCGTGTGCCAGCGTTGCATCTAATTCCTGCTGACTGCCGTTGGTTGTTATTAATGTTATGGTTGGATATTCCATGCCGCCGCTATTCTGTTCTTCATTGCCGGCAACTGCACTTACAACATCATAAGAATAGTCACCAACATTATTTGAATAAAAATGAACAGCATCTTTCATATACTGAATGCTTTGCTGCCATTCTTTTGCCTGCCATGGATTATAATATGAAAACACATTTACAACATGATTGCTTAACTGAACTGTATCATGCTGAACTAAAAAAAGCTTGCTGGCAAACCACGCAAAATCATGAGCGTTGTTTAATGTATAAGTTAAGGTTTTTGTTTGTGATGATGATGGAGGCATTAATGTTTCAGGCAGTAAATATTTTTTCTTTGATTGATTTAAAAGCTGATGAAACAGTTCATAATTTTTTTGGGCTGATGGTTTTTGATTTGATAATTCAAGCAGGTATTTTTTTTCATCATCATTTTGCGGATTACCGGAAGCAGCAATAATATAGTTTGAAGGCACAGTAATATTTACTTTCCAGTTTCCAAATTCACTGTAAAATTCTCCCAACTCTAAGTAGGGAAACGGATGCCAGCCTTTACTATCATAAACGGCCGGTTTTGGGAACCATTGCGTTGCCTGAAATGTTTGACCAACATAACCACCTCTTGAAATGTTGTAAGGCAGTTTATCATGAAAAGTTGTTGTTATAATTATTGAATGATGTGGCAATAAAGGTTGAGGTAACACCAACTTGGCAACATCAATATTGACAGAATCAATTTGCAATTTTGCCTGCTGGTCATTTACTCTAAAATTTAATTGACTGACGCAGCCTTTTTTTTTATTATCAGAAAAGTAAAAATCCGTTTCATTATTTTTAAGTAACTGTTTTGAGAAAGCTGTGTGATTATTTTTATAAGCATTCATCCAAAGATGAAACCATATAAAATGTAAAGTTTCTGGCGAATTATTTATGTATTCTATTTTTTCAAAACCCTGTAACGTGTTATCTGAATCATGTAATGAAACATCAATATCATAATTTACCTGCTGCTGCCAATAATTATTTTGAGATTTTGCCCACTCGTTAACATATATGCTTATGAAAAGTATAAACAGTTTTTTCAACATGTACTTATTTACCCTTTCCCATAAAAATAGTTCTCAATGTATAAAGCATAATTTTCAGGTCAAGCAACAAAGAAATGTTTTCAATATATACAAGGTCATATTTCATTCTTTTAATCATTTCGTCAACGCTTGAGGCATATCCAAACTGCACCATTCCCCAGGATGTTAAACCCGGTTTTACTTTTAATAAATACCTGAAGTATGGCGTTTGTTTTTTAATCGTGTCAATATAAAATCTGCGTTCTGGCCGCGGGCCAACAAAGCTCATTTCACCTTTTAAAATATTCCATAATTGTGGTAATTCATCAAGCCGCCATTTACGCATTACCTTGCCCCAGCTTGTAATACGTGAATCATTTTCTGATGATAAAGCCGGGCCGTTTTTTTCTGCATCTTCATGCATTGAACGGAACTTATAAATGCAAAAGCTCTTTCCTTTATAACCGATTCTTTCCTGTGAAAAAATAATATTACCATTTGATGAAAACTTTGTTCGTAAGGCTACATAAGCAAATAAAGGAGATAATATTACCAGGCTTAAAACAGACACTGATACATCAATCAAACGCTTAATATTATTTTGCCATGCTGGCATTAATGCTGTATTTATATCAATCAAAATTGTTCCTGGCACATCATTAATTTTTACAGAGCCGGAAAGTATTTCAAGCGTATCAGGCACCAGTTTTATTTCAACATCATAATCGCTTAAAGTGCTGATTAAATTTTCTGTTACAGGCTCATGCATATTTTCGAGCGCTACTACAACCTGGTGAATATTTTTTTCGCGAATAACTGCTTCTGTTTCTTTAATCATTCCCAGGCAGGGCAATTTTTCGGCAATGCCATTAATAGAATCATTAACTGCAATAAAGCCAACGAGATTATAACCCTGATCACGGTTGGATTTTATTTCATTGCATGCTGCAACCGCTTTTGCGTTATTGCCGATTATTATTGTATTGAACAGTATGTTGTTTTTCTTTAGATACTTTCTTGCATTGTTTATTAATAATAATCTGCCAAGTGAAACAAGCAATGTCTGCAAAAAAAATATCGTAAAAAATATCCAATAGAAGTAAGAATAGTGTTGCTCATTATCATTCAAAAAAAGAATAAACAATAACAACAATGAACCGATAAAACATTGTGTGCAGGTTGCCGTAAATTCTTCCAGCTTAAGCTTTTTATACAATGGTGTATTGTATGCGCCTGCAATGGCAAATAACATCAGCCAAAAAATTATAGTAAGCGTTAATGATTCATAAAAAAAATTATATTCAGTAAATAAGCCGCTATAAGTTAAAGGTGCATCATTCAATAAAATTTTACGCTGGTGCGTGGTAATTATCCATGCAATAATAGAGGCAAGCAGGTCTGAAATTATATACCAGCCGGTTTTAAAAAATTTCATTGTTGGCATTAAAACAATCAAGCCAAGGTAGGCGTATTACTTATTTTTTCCAAAATGCGATGTGCAATTTCCATAGCATATAACCCATCATTTTCAGTTACTGTAGTATTTATATTTGAATGAATGGCTTCAACAAAAGCAAGCAATTCTTCTTTTATCGCGTTCACAGATTCTGTTGGCGGGTTAATAATGGCAAGCGTTTTATTACCTGAAGGCGTATCAATATCAAACGTAAATCCATCTTCATCTCCGGTTGATTGCAGCTTTATAATTTCTGTTTTTTTATCAAGAAAATCTATACCGATATACGCATCTTTCTGAAACAAACGCATCTTGCGCATCTTCTTCATGCTGATGCGACTGCTGGTTAAATTAGCCACACATCCATTATTAAATTCAATACGCACATTGGCAATATCAGGCGTATCCGTCATAACCGCAACACCACTTGCTGAAATATTTTTTACATCACTTTTTACAAGTTTTAAAACAATATCAATATCATGAATCATGAGGTCAAGTATCACACTTACTTCCGTGCCGCGTGGGTTAAATTCAGCCAAACGATGCACTTCAATAAACATAGGATTCAGTGTAATATTTTTCAATGCTAGAAAGGCTGGATTGAATCTTTCTACATGGCCAACCTGGAATTTTACACCGGCTTCTTTCACCATTTGCACCAGTTGCTTTCCCTGTTCCATAGTATCAGCCATTGGCTTTTCAACAAATACATGTTTGCCTTTTTTTATAGCTGCTTCACATAATTCAAAATGATGAGGTGTGGGAGCAACGATATCTGCAGCATCAATCTTATTTAATAATTCTTCTATGGTATAAAATCTTGTGAGGTCATATTTGGCAGCAACTGTTTTTGCATTTTGCGTATCAGGATCATAAAATCCAACAATCTCAACATCTTTAATTTCTTTCCAGTTATTCAAATGAAATTTTCCAAGGTGACCAACGCCAAACACACCAACCTTAAGCATATAATAATTTGAGGTAAAGATAATCAGAGTTTATAGTTTGGAGTTTAAGGTTTATAGCTTAGCGAAGTGCATTTATATTGTTAAGATTTGCGTTTAGCGTTACTAATACTTTATAAATTGTTTTGCTTTTTATCAACTAATATTGTTTAGTTCGATATTTGAAAACTTTAACCGAATTGATATTTATGCATTTGATAAAAAGATGCTTTGCTGTAGCTTTTGCTTTTATAACAATTGCTTCGTATGCGCAAACAGAAACAAAACAATGGTATTTGCTTGATTCAGCTTCTGATTCAATGGATGGAATAAGTCTTAATAAAGCTTACAATTTTTTAAAAGGAAAAAAATCAACGCCTGTAATAGTTGCGATAATAGATTCGGGTGTAGACACAACGCATGAAGACCTGAAAAGGGTTTTGTGGACAAACAAAAAAGAAATTCCCGGTAATGCCATTGATGATGATCATAACGGTTATGTAGATGATGTGCACGGCTGGAATTTTTTAGGTAATAAAAATGGTGAAGACATTAACAAAGCATCTGATGAGCGTTCAAGGGTTTACTATGGTTATAAAAATAAGTTTGAAAACAAGGTTATTAATGAAGACTCTTTAAACGAAGATGATAAATGGGCGTATAAAGAATGGAAAAAAGCAGCAGCTGATATGACTATCAGCAGCGATGAACAAATGGAAGTAATGATGCTTGATGCACTTGATAAGTCATTAACTAAACAAGATTCAATTCTTCAAGTGGAACTTAACAAAAAAGTATATTCATTAAGTGATCTTGAAAACACGCAAAATTTAAGTACAAAAGGCCAGCAGGCTAAGACAAGCTTTTTAAATATTTTAAGGCTGGAGCAGATTGATTCATCAACCACAAATGCAGCTATACTTTCAGACCTTAATGAATATTACGAACAGAAGAAAAATGCGCTGGATAATAAAACAACCGCGCCGCCTGATTATCATGGAATGGTTGTAAAAGATAACTATAACGATTTTAATGATCGTTATTATGGCAACAATGATATTATGGGTGCAGATGCAGATCATGGCACGCATGTAAGCGGCATTATTGGTGCAGATAGAACAAATAATATTGGTGTAAATGGTATTGCAGACAATGTGCAGATTATGATGATACGTGCTGTGCCAGATGGCGATGAGTATGATAAAGATATTGCGCTGGCAATACATTATGCGGTTGATAATGGTGCAAAGGTTGTAAACATGAGTTTTGGCAAAGGCTTTTCACCACAAAAGAAATGGGTTGATGAAGCGGTTAAATATGCTGATGATCATGATGTGTTGCTTGTACATGCGGCAGGTAATGAATCGCATGATATTGACACAGTTGATAACTTTCCAAACCCGGATTTTCTTTACATAAAATCTGAGCCTAAAAATTTTATAACAGTTGGCGCTTATGGTGATCCTAAAATGAATGATGGAAAATTTATTGCATACTTCAGTAACTATGGGAAGTCAGTTGATGTATTTGCACCCGGTGTAAAAATCTATTCAACTGTACCCGGTAGTTATAGTTATCACGACGGGACAAGCATGGCTTCACCGGTTGTAACTGGCATTGCGGCATTAATACGTTCTTACTATCCGCAGTTGAGCGCAGCACAGGTTAAATATGCTATTCAAAAATCAGTTAAGCATTATGCTGAAACGGTAAACCAGCCAGGTGAGTATAACAGCAATTCACAAACATCCATGAGTTCATTAAGTTCCAGCGATGGTTTTATTAATGCTGATAGTGCTGTTGAATTTGCTGCAACGCTAAAACCTGATGGCAAAGAAAAAGCACAGGATAAAAACAAGAGTACTTTTAAAAATAATATTGAAAAGAATTAATAATGGCAAGACCACTGGATAATGAATCCGCGTCCTTTTATCACAAGTACATTGCATTGGTGCAAGGCAATTCCATTAAAGAACTTATTGAAAATTATGCTTATGGTTTACAGGAATTTTATAACAGTTTGCCTGAAGACAAAGCAAATTATGCTTACGCTGAAAACAAATGGACTTTAAAACAGGTGCTTCAGCACATAACAGATGCTGAACGCATTTTTGCTTACCGCGCTTTGCGTATTTGCCGTGGTGATGCAACACCACTTCCTGCATTTGATGAGAATTTATATGTTCAAAATGGGTTTGCAAACACAAGAGCTTTATCCGCATTAAAGCAAGAGTTTAATGCTGTTAGGGCTGCCACAGATATATTTTTATTATCGTTGAATGACGAACAGGTAAAACGTACAGGTACAGCTTCAAACAATCCTGTTTCTGTTAATGCGCTGGCATTTATTATTTATGGTCATTTGCTGCATCATCAGAATATTTTTAAAGAAAGATATGGCGTGTAAGTTGACTAAAATTTAGATTGATTCTACCTCAATCATATACCCAACTGCTTAAACAATCACTGCGTTATTAATGCGATTAAACATCAGTAACAATTATCAAAAAAGTGTATTGTTATTGATATTGTTTTTATCTGCGTTAAGATTAATATTTGCTTTTTGGATTGAGCTTGCCAACGATGAATCTTACTATTGGTTGTACAGTTTGCATCTTAAGTCAAACTACTTTGACCACCCGCCACTGATTGCCATCTGGATAAGAATTTTTACGCTTGATTTTTTATTGCCACAGTCTCCGGGTTTTTTAAGATTGGGAAGCGTTATAAGCTGCGCCATTGCTAGCTGGTGTATGTTTAAATGCGTTGCCTTATTAAGTTCTGAAAGAGCAGGCTGGTATGCGGTATGTTTATATAATGCTTCCTTTTATTCAGGCATTACCGCAGGTTTTTTAGTTATGCCTGATACACCGCAAATGGTTTTCTTTACGTTGAGTTTATGGTTGATTGCAAAACTTAGTTTGAATGATGCAAAGCTTTCAAACTGGTTGTGGTTAGGTGTTAGCATCGGGCTTTGCATTATGAGCAAAATACATGGTGTTTTTTTATGGATAGGATTAGGCTTTTATATTTTATTATATAAACGCAACTGGCTGGCAAAACCTGGCTTATATCTATCGTTTTTAATCACCGTTATAATATGTTTACCTATACTTTTTTGGAACATCAAATATCATTTTGTAACCTACAGTTTTAACAGCGGCCGGATTAATTTATATGGTTCGTCTATAAACTGGCGTGATTATTTTTCGCAGATTATTCAGCAAATTGGTATTAATAATCCATTTAATATTTTAA
>CAHJWK010000048.1 GCA_903642275.1 Chitinophagaceae bacterium | reverse complement strand
AGGTAGCATTATGTTTTGTATGAAAATTATAATTGCTTAACTCAAGTTCAGGAATGGTTGATTCCCACAAAGCATGAATGCCTTTCTGGTTGGTTAGTTGTCCATCATAATTATTGGAAGTATGCAAAGGCACATTAGCATCTTCAATATAATGCGCCAAATCATCAGCATAAAAAAATATGCTGTCTGCTTTTTTTTGCTTGAATGCATTTGTGAGCAGCAAATCTTCTGTTATGATATGATATGGCACGTAACCATATTTTTTCAACGTATCCCATGAATATTTTGCAATAGCTGATTGCCAGTCATGCGGCATATTATTCACGGCATCTTCACCATAATTTTCAATGTCAATAAAATGTTTTGGCGCTTCTTCTTTATCAATGTAGCGGCGCTTATCAGGGCGAATTGCATTTGCAGTAATTGAATCTATGTTCGAAAAGAAGAAGTGCTGTAAAGGTTTGGGTAATTCATACACTGCTAACTGAGTTGCTGTTTCATGCACAAAAAATCCCCAGCTGCAAAGCGAAGCAACAATGATTAAGCACGATAATAACAGGCTAACAAAATTCAGATGTTTTTTCATGTTTGTAAAAGTGCAAATGTAGGTTGCCGGCAAAGCGACTGAATTAAATAATTGTAAACCCTGTTTTAAGTTCTGCCTAACATTTATCTATAAAACGCAACGTATTTTTGTTACTGATGAGTGCTAAAGCTTTACAGAAATATGAAGCCGTAATTGGCCTTGAGGTACATGCACGCTTATTGACCAACAGCAAATTGTTTAGTGGTGATGCGAATGCTTATGGCGCTGAACCGAACGAAAATGTGGGGGTAATTACATTGGCGCATCCGGGCACATTGCCTAAAACAAACAAAAAAGCCATTGAATATGCGGTGATGACGGGCATTGCCTGTAATTGCACCATCAACCAAAAAAATTATTTTGCACGCAAGCATTATTTTTATCCTGATTTGCCAAAAGGTTTTCAAACATCACAACATACACAACCAATTTGCCTGAATGGGTTTGTAACTATTAATTCTTCTGCCGGTGAACAAAACATTAAACTGCATCATATACATCTTGAAGAAGATGCCGGCAAAAGCATTCATGATATGCATGAAGATTTTAGTTATATAGATTATAATCGTGCCGGCACGCCACTTATTGAAATTGTAACAGAGCCTGATATGCATTCGGCTGAAGAAGCCGGTTTGTTTGTAACTGAATTAAGAAAATTGTTACGCTGGATTAATGTATGTGATGGCAATATGGAAGAAGGAAGTTTGCGTTGCGATGCAAATGTTTCTTTGCGGTTAAAAGGTGAAACAAAACTAGGAACAAAGGTTGAAGTAAAGAATTTGAATTCAATCCGTAATATAAGAAAGGCAATTGAGTTTGAAATCGAACGCATGACCACATTGCTTCATAACAATGAAAAAATTTATCAGCAAACACGAAGTTTTGATGCATCTAGTGATACGACGTTTGCTATTCGTGAAAAAGAAGAAGCGAATGACTATCGTTATATTCCTGAACCGGATTTGCCACCATTAAATTTAAGCGACGATTATATCATCAATATAAAAAATAACATGCCTGCATTGCCGCAGGCATTGAAAAAAAAATATAAAGATGAGTTTAGTTTGAATGATTATGATGCAACACAATTAACAAGTGAAAAAGAAATTGCAGATTATTTTGAAGCAGTGGTTCATTATTCAACAAATTATAAAGCAATTGCCAACTGGATTAACGGACCGGTAAAACAATTGATAAATGATGGAACAGCTTCTTTGAAAGAAATTCCGGTAAACAGGCTTGCAGAAATAATTGACCTTATTGAAAAAGGAGAAGTAAGTTTTTCAAATGCCTCATCAAAAATATTACCGGCTGTATTGGATAATCCTTCTGAAACTATTTACCAGCTTGCATTACAGATTAATATTATTCAAACAAAAAACAATGATGAGCTTAAAGAATGGGTAACGGTTGTGTTAAACAAAATGCCTGATAAAGTTGTTGAATATAAAAAAGGTAAGAAAGGTTTAATGGGCTTATTTGTAGGTGAAGTAAAAAAATTAAGCAAGGGCAAAGCAGACCCGAAAGCTGTTACGCTTTTATTTGAAGAAGAATTAAATTAATATAATGAAACAATTTTTTTATTTGTTCTTAACAGTTATATCTGTTACAGCATGTGCGCATAAAGATGGAAGGTTTACAGTTAGCGGAAAAATTAAAAATGTTTCTTCCGGCACTTTAGTGCTACAGAAATTATCATACCAGTCAGCAGATTTTAAAACAATTGATTCGTCAGTAATTGATAAAGATGGCAACTATAAATTAAGCGGCCTTGATTCCCAGCAAAACCTGTATGTATTAAGTTATAAAAATAATCCTGATGTTATTTTAATAAATGATACAAAGGATATATCTATTGATTTTGATCCAACCGGTTTTCATTATCCTGATATAAAAACTTCTGACGCCACAAAGCAATTATATACTTTCATAAAAAATTTCTGGCAGAAAGATTCAGTGCTTGCAGTTACATACCAACAACTTAATGTATTAAATAAAAATGGTTCTCAGGATTCTGCAACTATTAACCAGTTGCAATCTAATTATACAAGACAATTGCATGATTTAACTAGTGTAATAACTGGTTTTGTAAAGACATCTAACAACCCGGCGGCAGTTTGTTTTGCTCTTGATAAAGCCCGTGCTGCCATTGCGCCGGATGCTTTATATGCACTTGTTCAGGATGCTTCAATGCGTTTCCCTGCGCATAGCGGTATTGCCATTTTCAAAAGTCAGTTAACACAGGCAATGCAAAGCCAGCAGGATAATGGCGCATCAACTGCTTTACTTAATCAGCCCGCACCTGATTTAACCATGGATGATGTGAATGGAAAAAAAGTAAGCATCAGCAGTTTTAAGGGTAAATATTTATTAGTTGATTTTTGGGCGAGCTGGTGCGGACCATGCCGGCATGAAAACCCGAATGTAGTAGCTGCTTACAACAAGTTTAAGAATAAAAATTTTGACATTCTCGGTGTGTCTTTAGATGAAGATAAACAAGCATGGATAGGAGCAATAAAACATGATAATCTTTCCTGGACACAGATGAGTGACCTGAAACAATGGAACAGCGAAGCTATAAATGTTTATCACTTTGATGGAATACCTTTTAATGTTTTGATTGATCCTTCCGGAAAAATTATTGCAGAAAGTTTACGAGGTTCCGAGCTTGAGCAAAAGCTAGGCGAAGTATTACAATAATTTTTGCTAAAGAATTTTTGTTTGGTAGCGAAACTATCATTTACTTTGTTTTTAAAAGTACTTTTAGTATGAATGAATCTGAAAAGCTTTCACATGAATTGCAGGACATAAAACAAATCATGGAGCGCAGTAGCCGCTTTATCAGTTTAAGTGGCTTGAGCGGTATTTCTGCTGGTGCATGTGCACTAATCGGTGCATGGTTCGCCAATAAAGCTATTCACGAACAGCATTATCTTATAAGTGAGTTGAGGCAATCATCATTGCATATAAACACTGTTATAAATGGCGATGTGCTCCAAAACCGTTTGTTACAAATAGGTATTATAACTTTCATTGCAGCATTTATCTCTGCGTTCTTTTTTACTTATCAGCGAAGCAAAAAATCAAACGTTCCTGTTTGGGGAACCACCGCCCGACGGTTAATGATTAATGTTTGCATACCGATGGTGGTTGGTGGTATTTTTTTATATGCTATGATGCAAAATGGTATTTATGATTTTGTGGCTTCCGGTTGTTTAATATTCTATGGTTTGGGAGTTGTAAACGCCAGTAAATACACTTTACATGAGACAAGATACCTTGGTTATGCAGAAATTTGTTTAGGCCTTTTGAGTGCATTTTTTATTGGTGACGGAATTTATTTTTGGGCAGCCGGTTTTGGTGTACTGCATATTGTATATGGCATTTTTATGTGGATAAAATATGAGAGAAGTTAACAGGCATGAAAAATCCCATTGAAAATTTGAATAAGACTTTTGACAGCCGAATTCGCCTTGGAATAATGAGCGCGCTGATGGTAAACACATCTATAAATTTTAATGATTTGAAGCAATTGATAAATGTTACGGATGGTAATCTTGCCAGCCATATAAAAGCGCTGGAAGAAAGCGGCTACATTAAAGTGCAGAAAGGTTTCATTGGCAGAAAAACAAATACTTTATATGCTGTTACCAAAGCTGGTGAAAAAGCTTTTCAAACACATCTTGACGCGTTGGGAAAAATGATTAAGAATATAAAGTAAATTTTTTTGTAATTAAACTTTGAAATTCAAAGTACTTTTAAATGAATAATATTACTCCTTTAAGATTGATAATAAAGTTATGGGTAACTGCATGTTTATTACTGAGTGGAGGAATTGGAATTTATTTTGTAGTTGAAGTTGGTGGCGATAAATTTTTTGCTTGTATTCATGCGTTAATTATTAGTTTAATTGGCAGTACGCCAGCTTTTGCTGCTTTAGTAATTGCTTTACCAGTTATAAAAAAACTTTTTAAAGTTTATATCCTTCGCATCATTTTCTTTTTTTCAATCATCTTTTTTTTATCCATTGTGTATGGCGGTTTGGCTGGTGTAATTATTGAAACTCCTTTCTCAAAATATTCTTCGTTTCATTCATTTCTAATAACAACTGCGGAATGTACAGGAGGCGTTTTGGCAGCAGTAATAATCGCGTGCATCATTTACATAAAATTTATTAATCTCTATTTCTCATCAACAAACAAAATCAATTTAAAAATGGAAGCTCATTCTAATCAGTCAGCGGTTCAAACAACTAATGCATCATCATCAAACAAAATCTGGATTAAAGGTTTAATTACCGGTGGTCTTATACTGCTCATGCTAATTCCAACTGTGTTCGTTTTTAATCTCATACAAGAAAGGCAGCAGCGGCAACAGGAAGTAAAGCTTGAAGTAAGCAGCAAATGGGCAGGTGAACAAAACATCACCTTTCCATATTTGTATATTCCATACACGTTGACCACCACCCAAAACAATAAAATTGTTATGGAGCAAAAATCATTTTTTATTCTTCCTGATAACCTGAATGTTTCAGGCTCGGTTACAACCGAACAGCGGCAACGTTCTATTTACACGGTGCTTTTATACAATAGCAGTTTAAACGCTAAAGGCAACTTTAATATTCAGGTTCCGGCTGATGTTGATACGTCAACCATTAAATGGAATGAGGCAAAAATTTGTTTAGGCATTTCTGATTTTAAAGGTATTGAGCAAAAGATTGCTGTAGTTATAAATAATAAGAATTATGATTTTTCCGCAAGCTTGCCTTCAAATGAAATTGATTCAACTGGTTTATCTGCGCCAATAGAATTAAGTGCTAATGATTTGAATAAATCAATATCATTTCAATTGCCTTTGAAAATTAAAGGCAGCGACCAGTTGCATTTTACGCCACTTGCCGGCAATAGCCAATTTAATCTTTCATCAAACTGGGGCAGCCCGTCGTTTGATGGCAACACATTGCCGGGCGAAAGAGATCTTGACAAACAGGGTTTCCAGGCAAACTGGAGTTTCAGCAAGGCTAATCTTCCTTTTAATACAACAATAAAAAATTTCAATTTTAAGAAAGATGATTATGCTTTTGGTGTAACGCTGCTGCAGCCTGCAGATCAATATGCAAAAACATTACGCTGTGTTAAATATGCTATTCTTTTTATTGGTTTAACCTACTCGCTGTTTTTTGTAATTGAAATAATGCAGAAGAAACCGTTTCATCCTATGCAATATGTATTGGTTGGTTTAGCATTGATTGTGTTTTTTACGCTGCTGCTCTCAATAAGTGAATTTATGTTGTTTGATGTGGCTTATCTCATTGCATCCCTTGCAACAATTCTACTTATCACGTTATATTCAAAAAGCCATTTCAACAGTTGGAAAATTGCAGGCGTTTTTGCAGCTACCATCACTTCAATATACGGATTTATTTATGTGCTGATAAGTCTTGAAGACACGGCATTGCTTGTGGGTAGCATTGGTTTGTTTGTAATACTTGCTTTGGCAATGTATGGCAGCAGGAAGATTAACTGGTATGGCAATAACCTTAACCAACATATAAGTATTTAAATCATCATGATGAAACAATCATTATTCTTTTCACATGCTGCAGCAGCGGTAATTGTAACAGGCATCATGCTTTGCATGTATGCAACCGTTCAGCAAACGTATCGTTCATCTGCAAATGATCCGCAATTAGAAATGGCCAGAAATATTAGTAACAGTTTGAATAAAAGTATTGATTACTTAATTGTAGATTTTATCAATCTGACTCAAAGCCTTTCAGTATTTACTGAACTGTTCGATAAGAATGGGAAAACTTTAAAATCGAATGGGTTTATTAACGTGCATTTACCGCAATTGCCACAAGGAATATTTCAATTTGTAAAAAAGAATAACGAAGATGTTGTTACATGGCAACCTGAAAGCAATGTGCGGTTAGCAATGGTGATAGAAAAAGTAAATTCACCAATTGTTGGTTTTGTTGCTGTCGGAAGATCACTTAAAGAAGTTGAAACAAGAGAAAGCAATCTTGTAAAAATGGTTGCCATTGTTTGGATTGCATGCATGGTAGTACTGCTGGTAATTTTTTAATTCAGGTTTATTTAAATAAAAGGATTTTAAACAAACAAATACTACGAACATTCTTACTCTTCTACATACACTCTCTTAACTCTTTGGCTAATGCCCGTAAGAATTTCATAAGCAATAGTACCACAGCTTGCAGCAACAGTTTCAACAGAGATGTTAACACCAAATATTTCTGCTGTGTCACCTTCATTTACATCATCAATGCCGGTTACATTAACCATCGTCATGTCCATTGCAATGTTACCAATGATAATTGCAGGCTTTCCATTTATATATACTTTACCGTTGCCATTACTTAAGCATCTGCGCAAGCCATCAGCATAACCAATGCGTAAAGTAGCAATAACACTTTCCTTACTTATTTTTCCTTTGCGGTTATAACCAACACTATCGCCGGGAGATAATGTTCTCAATTGTGCGATTGTTGTTTTTAAAGATATTACTGGTTTCAGGTTCAATTTTTTTGAATGGCTGCTGTCTATTCCATATAAGCCAATGCCAAGCCTAACCATATCAAACTGTAATTGCGGCTTAAGTATTGTTGCAGCAGAATTTGATATGTGCTGAAGAAATGAATAGCCAAGTGCAGTCTTGACCTGGTCACTGACAACAGATAATTTTTTGGCCTGCGTTAAAGTAAACGCATCTTCATCGGCATCTTCACCGGAAGCAAGATGACTGAACACGGAACGTACAATCATGCGGTTACTGTTCTTTAAATAATCAACCAGTTCATCTGCTTCATTAGTATCAAATCCAAGACGGTGCATACCAGTATCAAATTTTATATGTACCGGATATTGTTGCAAAGCCTGTTTATCAAGAAAAGCATCAAAGCTTTTTAAAATGGACAGAGAATAAATTTCAGGTTCAAGATTATATTGTATAACAGCTTCAAATGCATTTTCATCAATATTCATGATCATAATTGGTAAACGTATATTGGCTTTGCGCAATTCAATGCCTTCATCAGCATAAGCAACGGCGAGGTAATCAACTTTATGGTATTGCAGCACATTAGCAATTTCTTCGCTGCCGCTGCCATAACCGGAAGCCTTCACCATTGCCATAATTTTTACACCATGTTTTAATATGCGGCGATACTCATTGAGATTATGAATCATCGCTGTAAGGTTAATCTCCATTATCGTTTGATGAACTTTCTGCTGTAATACGGCTGCAATATTTTCAAAGCTGAACCTGCGTGCACCTTTCAACAATATTAGCTCATCGCAAAAATGATTGGTAGAAAACTGGTGTAAAAAAGCAAGGGTAGAAACAAAGTGCTGTACTTCTTCCACCGCATCCTGCAGGAAAGGGTAATACGTGCTCCATTGCTCACCAATAACAATTGCACGCTTAATATTTTTTGCTTTGAGCATGAACACAATTTCTGCATAAGCGCCTTTGCTGTTTGCGCCGGGCACATCAGAAAGAATAATTGTTTTTTTAATGAACTGATTTTGCTGCTGCATAAAATCAAGCGCTACGGAAAATGAAGCAATATCAAAACTGTAACTGTCATTTATTAAAGCGCAGTTGTTAATTGCCGGCGTTAACTGCAGGCGCATATCAACCGGCTGCAACAACTGAATTCTTTCTTTAATTATATCAATATCAATCTTAAAAAATAATAAAACAGTTATGCAGCTAAGCGCATTTTGTATAGATGCTTCATCAGTAAAGGGTATTAAAATTTCAAAAATATTTTGCTGATAACTTAGCTCAACTTCTGTCGTGTTTTCTTTTCTTTTTTGCGATGTGATGATTATATTATTATCTGCATTTTTCCCCCAGGTAAATATTGGTGTTTTGCTTTGCTGATGCAACGCATCTGTTATTAAAGATTCATCACCATTTGCAATCACTGTATTACAATCTTTAAACAGGATTAATTTCTCATTTAATTTTTCATCAGCAGAAGTAAAATTTTCATCATGCGCATTACCAATATTTGTAAACACACCAATTGTTGGTTGGATAATATTTTCAAGTCGAACCATTTCGCCGGGCTGTGAAATACCGGCTTCAATCAAGGCAAGGTTATAACTTTCATTCATCTGCCAAACACTCAGTGCAACGCCAATCTGCGAGTTATAACTGCGTGGGCTACGAACTATATTATAATCAGGCGAAAGCAATTGATACAACCATTCTTTTACAATTGTTTTACCATTGCTGCCGGTTATAGCAATTACCGGATAGAAAAATTGTGAACGGTGATACACAGCAATTTTTTGGAGTGCATTCAATGTATTGTCAGCAAAAATAAAATTGGCATTTGTGAATTGTGAGGCATCAAAGCCTGATTGCACCACAAAGTTTTTTACTTCTCTTTCATATAACTCACTGATAAAAATATGCGCATCTCTTTGTGGTGTAACAAGTGCAAAAAATAAAGTTGTTTCAGAAAAAATCAGTCGCCTGCTATCTGTAAGCAATTGAACAATCTCTGCATTTTCATCTGCGAGTTTTGAAGGTGCATTAAGTGCTGTTGCAATGGTTCCAATCCTGTACATTCAAATTTATACAAACATGTAAGCTAATATTTTTTTGAAAGGATTTGCTAATGATTAAAAATCTTGTTATTCTATAATCCAATCTATTGACCCAAATTCAAATACTGATTCAGTTTCAGTTTTGATTATTAATCTTCCTATATCATCAACAGCTAATACACATCCTTCAAATACTGCATCATCTTTCTTAAACTTAATCATCAAATCTCTTTTGTATAGATATTGATTGTACTCGTTCATTAATGCTTCAACATCATTATTCATCAGTTGTACATATTTATCCTGTAACATCAAACAAAGTTCCTTAGCGAGTTTAATTACATCATAGTTTTTACCTGTAATCTGTTTAAGTGATACAGGATTTTTTAGCATTACATCAAATTGCGTTTGATTAATATTTACTCCAAACCCTGCAATAGAACATTGTATCTTATTACCAGCTACAATGTTTTCAACAAGAATTCCTGCTGCCTTTCTGTCACACCAATAAATATCATTTGGCCATTTAATTTCAATTTTATCAGTTGTGTATTTGTTAAATAAATTCTTTACACATAACGCAGTAATTACATTCAAGAAAAATTTTTGTTCAACAAAAAATTGATTTGCTTCTAAAACTATTGACAGGATTATATTTTCGCCTTTACAACTTAACCATTGCTTATTACGCTGGCCTTTACCGGCAGTTTGTTCATACGAAAAATAAGCAGTGCCATGTTTTGCAATACCATTTTTTACCTGTTGCATGGCATAGTTGTTGGTGCTGTCAACCAAATTTAATTTTATAAATGGTTTGCCGATTATTGTAATTGTTGATTCACCTAACAAAGAATGATTAAATTTGAACAAATTTATATTTTTTAAACCGAACCAATTGCTTATTGACAAAGCGTTTTAAACTTAATTTCTAATGTAATGTTTAGACAAGAAAGTTTATAATGTTTATTAACAACAAAAAATTAATAATAAAAAAGTTGCTTATTTGGAACCTATCACCGCTTTAGCTTCAAGAAAAAAAAATACTATAACAAGACTCAATTCAAACTCCCGGATTTTAAAGTTTATAATAAAAGCAATTCAGGAAAAAAAAGGAGCGCAATTAGTATCACTAGATTTAAGAAAAATTCCGGAAGCGATAAGCGATTATTTTATTGTTTGCGAGGCAACCAGTACAACGCAGGTTAAAGCCATTGCAGATTTTGTTGAAGAAACAGTAAAAAAAGAAATCGCTGAAATACCATATCATCATGAAGGTTACCAGGCGCAACATTGGATTTTAATAGATTATATAAATATAGTGGTGCATATAATGTTGCCTGATGTAAGAAAGTTTTATAAGCTTGAAGAAATGTGGAGCGATGCAGTTTTACAGGAATATGATTAACTTAACCCGTACTATTAAATAATTAATGAGATTAAGCGCATATGGCACAGGAAAAAAATAAAACGAAGCCGGATCTTTATGAAAAAGGCGGAAATGATAAAGGCCGCCGTGGCCCGAAGTTTAGTATATATTGGATTTATGCTTTTGTAGCTGTTATATTAATTGCATACAACGTACTTAATTATGGTTATGCAGACATACAAACTGTTACTGAACAGGAGTTCAAAGAAAATATGCTAAAGCAGAATGATGTTGCAAAGATTGATAAAGTACGCAACAAAGAACTGGTACGCATTTATATAAAACCCGGTAGTTTAAATAAAGATTTTTACAGGGAAAAATTTTCAAAACCGCTTTCTGCAGATGCTTCTTCGAAGCCTTTGTTTGAATTTAAAATAAGTGATTGGGAAAGTTTTAACCGTGAACTTGACCAGTTTTATAAAGACAATAATATTACAGAAATACCAGTAACAGTATACGATGAGGGGCAATGGTTTGGCCCGTTGGCAAACACTATCATCACAGTATTATTGTTTGTAGGATTATGGGTTTTACTGATGCGTAAAGTTGGCGGCGGTGGTGGTGCTGGCGGCCCGGGTGGAATTTTTAATATCGGAAAATCAAAAGCGCAATTGTTTGATAAAGGTGCAAAAGTAAATATCACTTTTACTGATGTTGCAGGTTTGGATGAAGCGAAAGTGGAAGTGATGGAGATTGTTGACTTCCTTAAAAATCCAAAAAAATATACAGCCCTTGGTGGCAAAATTCCTAAAGGAGCTTTGTTGATTGGACCTCCCGGAACAGGTAAAACACTGCTGGCAAAAGCTATGGCAGGCGAAGCCCAGGTTCCGTTTTTCAGCATGAGCGGTTCTGATTTCGTTGAGTTGTTTGTTGGTGTTGGAGCAAGCCGTGTACGCGATTTATTTAAACAGGCAAGAGAAAAATCGCCCTGTATAATTTTTATTGATGAGATAGATGCCATTGGCCGTGCACGTGGCAGAAATGCAATTGTAAGTAATGATGAAAGGGAAAATACACTGAACCAGTTGCTGGTTGAAATGGATGGCTTTGGTGGTGAAAGCGGCATCATTATTCTTGCAGCTACCAACAGGCCTGATGTATTGGATACTGCATTATTACGTCCAGGTAGGTTCGACAGGCAGATTTCTATTGATCGCCCGGATGTAAAAGGCAGGGAAGATATATTTCGCGTACATCTTAAACCAATAAAAATTTCTCAGACATTAAATATATTGAAACTTGCAGAGCAAACAGCTGGCTTTGCTGGTGCTGATATTGCAAATGTTTGTAATGAAGCTGCATTAATTGCTGCACGTAAAGGAAAAGAAATGGTTGAAATGAGCGATTTCCAGGATGCGATTGATAGAGTTATCGGTGGCCTTGAAAAAAAGAATAAGATTATTTCACCAGAAGAGAAGGAGATTATTGCTTATCATGAAGCAGGTCATGCTATATGCGGCTGGTATCTTGAACATGCTTATCCTTTATTAAAAGTTACCATTGTACCCCGCGGCACTGCTGCATTAGGTTATGCGCAATACACACCTAAGGAGCAGTATCTTTATAATACTGAGCAATTAATGGATCAGTTATGCATGACACTTGGTGGAAGAGCTTCTGAAGAAATATTCTTTGGTAAAATTTCAACCGGTGCTTCTAATGATCTGCAACAAATAACAAAAACTGCCTATGCCATGATTACTGTTTATGGTATGAATGATAAAATTGGCAACATAAGTTATTACGATCCTGCAGCAGATAATTCTTTTATGAAACCTTACAGTGAAAAAACAGGTGAAATTATTGATGAAGAGGTAAGAAAATTAATTGATATAGCATACCAGAAAACAAAAGTTTTACTTACGGAGAAGAAACCACAGGTTGAAATATTAGCAAAAGAATTACTGGTAAAGGAAGTGTTATTTCAAAGTGATGTCGAAACCTTAATTGGTGAAAGGCCTTTTGGTGATAAGAAGCATGAAGATGAAAACAAGGAAGAAGAAGCGACTGAGCATGAGCACAATGGTACTATTAGTGCTGGTGTTCCGCCGTATGACAGCAGCTTAACCGTGCCTTCTCCAAAGCCTGCTGCGGTGTAATATGAAAACGTTTTCTGCAAAAAATAATATTTTAAAAAAAATTAAACAGGCACTGGCAACACCTGTGCCTGTTTCTTTTGAAGCTAACACTTCAACACAAATTTTTAAACCGGCTATAAAAGATTTAGAAGTTGAGTTTGCGGAACACTTTACCGGCTTGCTTGGCAAATTTTCTTTTTGTATAAGTAACGAAGAACTGGCTAACCAGTTGCAATCATTGTTTATAACAAGAAGTTGGAAAAATATTTTTATAAAAGATGATGCTCTCCAGCAAACTTTAACATTAGCAGGTTTAAATATTGAATGCAGGACAAACCTTGCTAACTGCGATGCGGCCATTACAACTTGCGAATATCTAATTGCACGCACAGGAAGTATTGCTTTAAGTACAGCGCAGCAAAGTGGCAGAACAGTTAGTGTGTATGCGCCCGTGCATATCTGCATTGCTTACACAAAGCAGTTGGTGTATGATATAAAAGATGCGCTTGAATTGCTCCAAAACAAATATCAAAAAAATTTTCCTTCATTAGTAACATTTGCTACCGGCGCAAGCCGCACAGCAGATATTGAAAAAACGCTGGTAACCGGTGTGCATGGGCCGAAAGAAGTGTTTTGTTTTTTGGTTGAAACATCAACATCATAAAGCAATTACTTTTACAATTGCATGCAACTTCCGCCTGATAAAAAAATTTATTTTCTTTCCGATTTTCATCTCGGTGCACCAAATTTTACTTCGAGCCTTTTAAGAGAAAAAAAAATAGTTGCCTTTTTGGATAACATAAAAAAAGATGCAGCACAAATAATTATTGATGGAGATATTTTTGACTTCTGGTATGAGTATAAAACAGTTGTTCCAAAACATTTTGTACGCCTGTTAGGTAAGCTTGCAGAGATAACAGATAGTGGCATTCCCGTTGCGCTGTTTGCAGGCAATCATGATATGTGGATGCTTGGTTATTTTGAAAGCGAATTAAGTATTCCTGTTTATTTTCAGCCGAAAACTTTTGAATGGAACAATAGGAAATTTTACGTTGGCCATGGTGATGGTTTAGGGCCTAGTGACCACGGTTATAAATTCTTAAAAAAAATATTCAGAAATAAATTTTGCCAATGGTTGTTTGGTCAAATGCATCCAACTTTAGGAATGGCAATTGCAAATTATTTCAGCAAAAAAAGCAAGCAAAAAACAGGATTATCAGATGCAAATTTTTTAGGTGAAAACAATGAATGGCTGGTAATTTATGCACGTGAAATTTTAGCGAAAGAACATTTCGATTATTTTATTTTTGGACATCGTCATTTACCGTTAAATATTCAATTAAATAATAACAGCCGTTATATAAATCTGGGTGACTGGATAACACATTTTACTTATGCTGTATTTGATGGTTACAATCTTGAATTAAAAAAATGGGAAGAATAATTTTTACTTTTTTAGGGTTGATTTTATTAAATACGGAGTGTACTTTAGCTCAATTTGATACATCAATCAACATTCAGCAACAAAGTTTAATTGAAGGAAATTATAAAGATTTCTATATTGATAATTTCAACAATATTTACTTAATTAATAACGATAACCAGCTTAAAAAATTTGATGATAAAAGCGATTCTGTTGCTGTTTCAAATGCTTTAAGAAAATATGGAGATATATATTCGGTTGACGTATCAAATCCTTTAAAAATATCTGTTTTTTATAAGGACTTTTCAACGCTGGTTATTTTGGATCGTTTCTTAAGTAATCAAAATACAATAGATCTGCGTCAATATGGAATAATACAGGCATTAGCTGCAGCTCAAAGTTATGATAACAATTATTGGGTGTTTGATGCAGTTGAAAATAAGTTGAAAAAAATTAATGATAACGGGAACATATTATTTCAAACACCTGATTTCAGAACGATATTTAATGATGCATTCGCACCGCAGAAAATTATAGATAATACCGGCTTTATTTATCTGTATGACATAAATAAAGGCTGGCTGATTTTTGATTATTACGGGGCATACAAACAAAACATCCCCCAACCGGGTTTAAATTATGTACAGGTTATAAAGAAAGATTTATTTGGATTTGATTCAATGCAAAACATACATCGTTATAATGTAAAAACTTTTAAAGAATCAACTTATCACTTCAACAAAAAAAATGCTGACTTAATAAAGTTTCAGCTTGATATAAATAATGTTTACATGCTTACAAAAGATGGTTTGTATATAAAAGATTCAAGCAATCTTATGTCATCTGAATAACTTATCAAAATTTATGCATCAACAATTGCTTTTCCAAACGGCGCTAACGTAAGTTCAACAAGCTTTAAGTGTTGCCTGCCAAAAGGAATACCAATAATTGTTATAAATAATATCAATGCAAAAACAAGATGTATTAAAGCAGCGTATAAACCACCCGTAAAAATCCAGATTATATTAAATAACAAACTTAAGCAACCGCCTGAAGAATTTGTGGCAACCACTTTCTTTCCAAAAGGCATCAGTTCCAAAAAGCCAATTTTAAAACACTGAACACCGAAAGGAATACCAATAATTGTAACGCAAAAAACAAAGCCCATTATAAAATATCCAATAGCCGCAAAAAAACCACCGCAAATCAACCAGATTAAATTTCCTAGCACATTCATGCTTTAAAAATAATCAGCTTTAAACTATATTCATTTTTTTTACACAAATGGCGTTGCAGCTTAAAACATTTAAAACAAGAGCGTTAACAGCAGTTGTGTTTGCTGTAATAATGCTGTGCGGCTTGTTTATAGATGTATGGTCTTTCTTCCTGCTGTTTTCCATTATTCATTTTGGATGCTGGTTTGAGTTTCAAAAATTAGCCCTGTTAATTTATCCTGAATATAAGTACATATCTAACTTTCATAAATTTGCTATAATGCTTGCTGGTTTTGGGTTTATATTATGGATGGCAAACGGAGTATTCAATACTAAAGCAATTAATGTAAGCAGCACAGGATTATATTTTTTGATAATCTTACTTATTACTTTGCCTTTGAATGAATTTTTATTTAGCAGGCACTTTAGTTTTAAAAATTTATTTATTTCGGCAGCCGGCTTAATATATATTTCTTTTCCCTGTGCACTGATGATAAACCTGCGTATGCAAGGCGTAGTTTCGGGCAGTATGTTTACACTTGATTTTGGGTTAGTTATACCTCTTTTAATTATCATAACCATATGGATAAATGATACAATGGCATACATTATCGGTTCACTTATCGGCAAAACACCGCTATCACCAATCTCACCAAAAAAAACATGGGAAGGTACAATTGGCGGCGCTTTACTTGCCATTATAATGGTTGCTGTTTGCGGTTATATTCTGTTTAAAGCCGATATTATACAGTTGATACTGCTTACTCTTTTAATATGTGTAAGCGGTGTAAGCGGAGATTTGTTTGAAAGCAAACTTAAACGCATGGCAGGCGTTAAAGACAGTGGAAGTTTTATGCCCGGTCATGGTGGTTTTTTAGACAGGTTTGATTCTCTGCTTTTTGCAACCATAATTGCTTGGCTGTATGTTCAATTCTTTCTTAATTAAAGCAATTTGCTATTTTATATTTGCATGTTAAGTATATGACTATTCATCGTGAAGGGTATAAGATTATTGCCGTAAGCATATTAATATTTGCAGCCATTAATATGCTGTCATTTTATTTTTTTAATGATGATATGCGCTGGCTTGCATTGCTTATTTTAATTGCCGGCATTGGCTTGCTGATTTTTATAGTGTTGTTCTTTCGCGTACCAAACCGCAATTTAACGTTTGAAGAAAATAAAATCATAGCACCGGCTGATGGTAAAGTTGTGGTTATAGAAGAAATTATTGAAACAGAGTTTTTTAATGACAGGCGTGTTCAGTTAAGCATATTTATGAGCCCTGTAAACGTACACCTGAACCGTGCACCTGTTAGTGGCACTGTTGTTTATAATAATTATTACAAGGGAAAATATTTGGTAGCATGGCATCCTAAATCATCAACCTTAAATGAAAGGCATAGTATTGTTTTAGAAAATTCCAACGGTTTGATCTTAGTGAAACAAATTGCCGGTGCGTTAGCTAAACGTATTTGTAATTATGCTTTACCGGGAAGAAATTTGAAGCAAGGCGAGGAGTTTGGCTTTATAAAATTCGGTAGCCGCGTAGATGTATTACTTCCGCTTGATGCAAAAATTGAAGTTAAGTTAGGGCAAATGGTTAAATGCGGGATTACCGTGCTGGCTTCATTTAATTAAAGGCTCATTTAATTAAAGGCTTATGCACCAACTGAAATATCAGCATCTTTAATTACAGGTGCTATCGCTCATTTTTCCCTCAGCTAAGCCATTTACACCTGCAAACTGCCTTCGGCGCTAAAAAATAACCTGGTTACACCTGCTAACTGCTCATTTTTCTTTTTGCATTAGATATTTACACGTGTAAAACGCTTTTCGGCTATACAAACGGTAATTAAGCGCCTGTTTACTTTACAAAGATTTAAGCAGGTGAAGTGTGAACCGTTTCAGTATGTTTTTTTTCAGGGAAAAATTTTTTTTGCCATATCAGTAATGCAATAACGCCAATTGATATAGATGAATCAGCCAGGTTAAAAACCGGGCTAAAAAATTCAAATTCATCACCACGCCAGCTTTTTATTGGAAACCAATCCGGGTAATGTGTATGAATAATTGGGAAGTACAACATATCAACCACCTGCCCATGAAAGAAAGAAGCGTAGCCACCGCCGGCAGGAAATAAAGTTGCTATTGTAAAGGGATTGCTTCCGCTGAATATCAGACCATAAAACATACTGTCAATTAAATTACCAAACGCGCCTGAATAAATTAGTGCAGCACAAACTATAAAACCAGTATGATATTTTTTTTGTATGATGCTGCGCAGATAGAAAGTGCCAAAAATAACAGCTACGAGCCTGAACAGCGTAAGCAGAATTTTACCAACACCGCCGCCAAATTTTAAGCCCCATGCCATGCCTTCATTTTCTACAAAGTGAAGCCGGAACCATGTGCCAATAACATTATGTTCTTCACCTAACAGGTAATGAGTTTTAATATAAAATTTCAACGCCTGGTCAGCAACAAGTATTAGTACAATCAGTAAAGCAACATGTTTGCCTTTCATTACAATAATTTTCTAATTACAAATGCGCTAATATACCATAAATGATGTGAGGTATTTATTAGTTTAACGAAGCAGGTATATATAAATTTAAAAATCAAACCCCAATGCAAAATAAAATACAGGTTTACTTCTAAACAGGCCACGCATTTCCCAACCAATATCGCCTTTAATAAAATAGCCAAGTAATGTGCTGCGTGCTCCGAAACCATACCCTCCGGCCAAAGGGCCGATACCACCAGCTTTTATTTTTACTGACAATGGATTTGTCGGATCATCAGATTGAAAAATTTCTTGTGGCCTTCTGATATTGGCAGGAGAGCCATTCCATGCAGTTCCTAAATCAAAAAACTGTATCAATTGAAAATTGCGAATGAATGCATTGTTGATTGGGCTGCTTAACAAAGTTGTAAATACAGGCAACCTGAACTCGCTGTTTATAACAAGGTCGCTGCTGCCGTTTGCAACATTTTGATCAAAACCTCTTAAGTTTAATGCAAGGGTTTGAAAGGCGTACGGCACTCTTGTATCTGCAGTGTTTATACTATTAAACTTAGGCGATACCCATCCATCTTCGCCACCGAGATAATAAATAATTTTTGCGCTGCCGAAAGAAAAATCTCCCGCACCCCTTACTGCCCAAATAAAGTTGCGGTAGATTTTTAAATAATGCCGCGCATCAAACCCAAAGGTGTTAATTGGCTTACCCTTTAAATCTGAGCCGCTGCTAAACGGCAGAAAAACTTCTGCATAAATTTTCCATCTTAAACCATTCCATATATTGTCTGCAGGATTGAGTGTGTTATCATGCACATATTCTAACCTTGCCTGCAAGGTATTCGCAACCGAATCTTTTACTTTAAGCAGGTTAGGAGTAAGACCGGAGGTTTCGTCAAAAGGTCTCAATATACCTCTGTCTTTTCTTAACCCTGCTGTAAGCCGCAGGCTTTTAACTTCATTAAACGGGTAACTTAAATTAACCTGGTAAATGTTTGTTATTAATTCATTATCAACTGTACTTAAATCAATTATTACATTGTTTCCTGCATCAAAATTTCCAGAGAAAAAACCAGAATAATTGGTAACATTACTCCTGTAATAGGTTAGCCCCCAGTCAATGCGCTTACGATAATTTTGATATGATACAAATGCATCTTTATCTGAAATAGATGTGCCAAACCTAAAGCCGCCAATAAGCTTTACATCTTCCATTATATCACTAACACCAACCCTGAAAGTGAAGTTTACAGAGTTATCATTGGTTAAATAAATCGGGCCTGACTGATTATAACCACCAAATGGCTGGTACCTGTTTACGAGTATGTTGTTTGTAAAACCTGCTAACACATAATCAGCTTCAAACTTTAATTTATAATCAAACAATTTGGCCTGGCTTACATAATCTATACGTGGTATAACAATTTCTGTTTGAGATAATGCAGAAGATGCTGTATCTGTTGTGCCTGAAGAATCTTTTTTCTCGTTTTCAAATTCATTTTGAAACTGGTTATTATTTTTTGTTGTATCTGCAGTTTGTTGAACCTGCACATTATCTGCACCCGCAAGCCGTTCTTCTGTAATCATACGGCGCACATAATCTGTTGGCCTTGCATTAATGCTGCGTTTACGTAACAATGCTGAATCAACTTTTAATTTATATAAAAATTTTGAATCACCTTCCTGTCTTACTTCACTCACTTGGCTGTTGTTGCCGGCAACTCTTGTTTCAAGCAAACTGCTTTGATAATTGGTGATTGGAAAAGTGTAAGTACTATCCTGGTACACTTTATAATAACTAATGCTATCAGGTTGTTGCTTTTGCCAGGCTTTTAAAGTTGAATCCATTTCTTTTCGATCAGGGTTGCGCAGGATGTCTTCGCCTATGTAATATAATGTATCAAGTCCACCAGTTTGCGTTGTAAAGAAACCAGCCCAGCGGTTGGCTATTCCATTTTCATCAGTTACGTAAGTAAAATGATTTTGATTATACTGCATCGGGTAACGTGCATCACCATATTTAACATTGGTTAATTGCGTTATCTGCCTAAACTCACTATTGTTATTTATATCAGCCAGGAAGATATTGTAATGATTGCGGCTTGGTATAGCTGTATCAGATTTTGGTGCATTAATACCAGGACGATTAGAAGCGAAAATAATTCCAAGCCTTCCGGGAAACGAAACAAACGTCGGGTCAAGATCATCATAAACGTCATTTGTTATCTGCTTTACTTTACTGTTATCAATACGCATAGTAAAAATATCACTATGTCCATTTTTTACAGCACTTAAAAGCAACGTATTTGCATCAAAAATAAATCCTGCATCCAGTATCTGGTCAAAGCCATCAATCTCCTGTTGAAACCTCTTTATGTTGGCAATTACATCATATACAAACATCTGCGTCTTACCTTCTTTTGTATAAATGCATAACAGCCGTGACCCTTTACCATCCCACGCAAGTATTGGTTCATTAGGATTGATATCACCTTTAATTGTTTTTAAACCATAATCCAATAATGTCTTTTCATCATAAAGGTTATCATAGTACTTTATTTTATAGACACCTTTCGTAAACTGCACTACAGCATACGAATTATTTTTTGGATTTGGATTCGCCGCGAAATGATAGAAATCACTCTTGGTTAAATCTTCTACTACATCCAACTTTCCTTTAGGTGAATTACGCCGACCCTTTATATCGGCCACATAACGCGTTTCTTCGGCTTCCATAAAATCCTGCAATACATACTTGAACTTTTTACCGGCTATACGCATTGAAGCTGTGTTTATATTCTTATACAACCTTGCGAGGTATAAAAAGTAAGTTACGTTTTGAGGTTTATATTTTCTTGCAACGTAATACCAAAATGCATGGCCGGCAAGTGTTGGCTTATCAAAAGCAAACTGGTAAAAATTATTATAATCACCACTTAAAATTACATTTTTCAATTCGTCGTCTAATTGTGTGCTCCAGTTTTGTGCAACGTATTGAATGTATCCATCGGTTAACCATTGCGGCAAATCAAGCAAGGCCTGGTTGCTGGCAAACTCACCCAAATCATCGCCAAACAAAATATTATCTGTAAGCACTTTGGCTATGCCTTCGCGGATTTTTATGTGCAATGTATTGTGGTTGCCATCAAAGTATAAAGCAATCTTGCTGTTTACGAGTTTGGTTAAACCGCCGGCATTCTGCCAGTCAATTCCTAAACCAATGTTACTGCTTTTATAATCATCATAATTATCATACAACACAATGCTGGCGCGTCTTTGCAGTGAGTAATCAATTGTGTTTTCTATTGAATCAAGCTCTTCTTCTGCAACCTGAACAATATACTTTGCCAACTCAAGTCCGCCTTCATTAAAATAAATATTGAAGTTCTTACTCTGATAAAATTTCCAGTGAAACTTTTTATACTGAACACGGTTTTTACCAAACTGAACAGTATTAACCTGGGCTGAAAGAAACATTGGCAAAAGCAGCAAAGACAATCCACAAAAAATCTTTCCCAAACTTTTTAATTGCATAAATATCTTTGAAAACTTAAAATTAGCGTAATACCTGTAAAGAACTTGCAAAAACTCTAATGATAGAAGTTGATTTTTTCACATTCAATCCTTTGGCTGAAAATACGTATGTATTGACGAACGAAAAACAAGAAGCGCTTATTATTGACCCGGGCTGTTATTTTACTGCGGAAGAAAACACATTAAAAAATTTCATTCAGAAAAACAATATTAAGCCGGTACAGTTACTGAATACCCATTGCCATGCAGACCACGTATTTGGCAATAACTGGGTTAATAAAAATTATGGATTGGAATTGTACATGCATGAAGATGAAAAGCCTGTGTTTGATTTTGCGCCGGCATTTGCAAATATGTATGGCTTAAATTTTATCAACTACAAAGGAGTTTTTCATTTTTTAAATGAAGGTGATGTTATTGAGTTTGGTAATGATAAGCTTGAAGTAATATTAACGCCCGGACATTCACCGGCAAGTATTTGTTTTTATTGTGCAGTTCAAAATTTTATTGTAAGTGGTGATGTGTTGTTTTATGAAAGTATCGGGCGTTATGATTTACCCGGCGGAAACGAATCTCAATTACATAAAAGCATTCTTGAAAAATTATATGTGCTGCCTGATGAAACAATTGTTTATTCTGGTCATGGTGAACCAACAACCATCGGCCATGAAAAAGAAAATAATCCTTTTGTAAAAATGTAAGTTATGCAAGCTCAGTACTGCGTGTATTTTGTTTATACTTTATGTATTTCAGATGTAAAATATCGTGCATAGATTTTTGATACACTTTGCTTTCTGCCCATGAGATTATATCAAGATAAGCAAAGGCACGTGTTTCATACTGGTTCTTTTCAAGGTGTTTAATACGGGTTAAAAACTTTTCCAGCTCAGGTTTTAAGAGCCTTGGAGATACCTTAAATGAATGCCGTATGAACTTGAAAATTTCTTCTTCCACTACAGTTAAATTTTTCATTTTAGCCATAAACCGGTAAACAGACTTTATAAGCGATTCAATAATAGAATCATTACCTAATTCATAATGCGCCATTAAATGCAACAGCCTTGCATAACATTGCAGATCTATGCGAAGGTTTACATTTTCATTCACAATTTTTTGCAGGTAGTCTATGCAACGCTCATAATCGCCGTTACCAAAATACATCGTTGCTATTTTATAATTAAAAACCAACACACGATGCCTGTCAATGTATAATGAATATTCATCAAGCTTGCTTTCAATATCATCAACCAATAAAAGACCTTCTTTGAAACTTCCACTCATTAAATGCCAGTTAATTTTTGCCGCGCTTATATAAATAAATGTATGTATTCTGAAATTGTCGTTGGTATTTGCCGCACTTGTTTCAGAAAACCTTATAAACTTTTTCAACATAACCTGGAACTGCCGAAATCCACGCAAGTTAAAAAGCGCATTCAGCAAAGTATGCATGCCTTTTACATAATGACCGGTTTCTACATTTACCATATTTGGCTCGTCATCAAAAAGATCAATCCATTTTTTACTATAACGATAATATTGTAAAAAATCCTGGCGTATAAATGCATACCAGCAATAACTTTGATAGAGATATAAACGCTCATAAAAATCAGTGATGTTTTCAGGATGCGGCGGCAGCATGTTTCTGAAATATTCTCTGATGCCTTTCTCATCGTCTTTATTGCGTGCATGTCCGTTTTGCACATACCACCTGTATAATAGCAAGGCAAGATTAGATAGCTTAATTACTCTTTCAATATGAATACTTATTTCAGCAGCTTCCAAAGCCAGCAACTCTGTTTTTTCAAGCGTACTCCGGGTTATATGCAATGTTTCAATCTTTTTTTCAAGCGAAATTACCTGCGCTAAAAAATTATATTTATGATTTGATTTGGCTATTTCTTTTGCACGTTCAAGCATTTTAAAACTTTGCAATTTCAGGCCTTTATTATAAAGCACACGGGCATTATCAAGCAATTCACTTAATTGAAGGTCTATGTTTACAGATGTTTTTAAAAGACGCAGGCTTGCAAGCAACTGCTTATATAAATGTGCTTTTAGGTTAGCAAGCTGAGGTTTAGTTACCGGCGAAAGTTTTTTTAATAAAGCGGCTTCATCATAATCTTTCATTTTATCAAACGCATCAAATAACTGTATTATTTTAAGGTCTTCGTTTGAAGAACTTCGACGTATATATAACTTAAAATGGCGTTTTTCCGCTTTTTCAAGCGATTGTACAAGCTGAAATAATGCATCTGTAAACCTGTTGGACATCATAACAAACAATCTCCTTAAACCCAATACCAGTAAGGATTTTACAATTTTATTTTATTTTTTGACATAATCAAACAGCACTTAACTTGTTTTGATAGCAAAAATAAGCTGATTAATTTTACATCTGAATTTAAAAATCATACGCAAGCAAGCGTTAGAGAGGCAATCGTAAGAGGCCAAAACATAAAAAAAGAAATTCGAAATTTTTCATATGGCAAGCAATCGTTAGAGGCCGTTCCGTTTCCACGGAAGGGCCATTTTTTTGGCGATGCAATTTAAGACATTGAAGAATTAATTTCCAAATCTTTTAAGAATATTTTTGGCAATAGCTTTTAAACTAAATTTTACTGCTTTATTTCATTTTTAGTTAAGTCTCCAATAGCTAGTTTCACTGCTGGCGCAACTTCCTTTCCAAACAATTTAATTGAGTGTAAAATTTTTTCATGGACTATATCACCAAAAATTATCTGGGCAAGAAAACGTGTATTATTAAACAACTTATATTGATATTTAAGCTTCTCAATTATATCTATTGCAGAACCTACCAGCAGTGGTCCATCCATTTCACATAAATCATCAAAATGTGCTCTTGACATTTTGCCCCAGCCTCTTTCTTTTCCAATCTTATTAATAAGTTTTTCATACACCGGGAAAAATTCATCCCTTGCCTGCTCGCTTTCGTCAGCTAAATACAAATGTTCATTAATACACAATTGCAATTTGCTTACATCATGACCTGCTTTTTGCGCAGCACTTCTGTATAAATTAGTAAGCTGTGTAAACTGTACAGGACTGCCACCGAGAATGGCAATAGTTAATGGCAAATTTAAACTGCCTGCACGTACTACAGATGATGGTGTTCCGCCAACCGCAATCCAGATTGGTAACTCTTGTTGATATGGTCTTGGATAAACACCAAGATTATTTATAGCTGTCCGATGTGTGCCTTTCCAGGTTACAATTTCATTTTTATTAATAGTCAAAAGCAGGTCAAGCTTTTCAATAAACAATTCATCATAATCATTCAATTCATACCCAAACAAGGGAAACGATTCAATAAATGAACCTCTGCCGGCAATAATTTCTGCCCTGCCATTTGATACCAAATCAAGCGAAGCAAAATTCTGATACACACGAACTGGGTCTGCAGAACTTAGTACTGTTACTGCACTTGTAAGCTTTATATTTTTTGTGATAGCTGCCGCAGCTGCTAAGATTATTTCAGGCGATGAAACTACATAATCAGCACGATGATGTTCGCCTAACGCAAATACATCCAAACTTAAATCATCTGCCAGCTTTGCCTGTTGTAATAACTGCTGAACGCGTTCATGCGCATTTATTGCCTTGCCGGAAATGTTATCCGGCTCTATTTCTCCAAAAGTGCTTATTCCAAACTGCATAAGCAAAGTTACCGGCAACTGTTATAAAAATAAATAGTTGTTTGCTTTCATGCTATATCATCTGTATAAACACATTAATTATTTGCAGGCGAAAATATATTAATGATACATACATTTGATTTAATAATATTTGCTTAACAGTAAGGATGTATTAACTGCATCAATGGCAAATTTTTCGCAAAGCACTTTCAAGGTGCTTGCTTTGTGCCGATGAAAAATATAAAATACTATTTTAATACACATACGCTTCGATTTGAAAAACTGGTAACGCCATTACGGGTAAAGTTGTTGAAAGTATTTGCATTTATAGCAACTGCAGTAGTAAGTGCAGGTGTAATTTTGGTAATTGCATTTCAATATATAGATTCACCCAAGACAAAAATGCTTGAACAGCAAAATGCTGATCTTAAAGATGATTATACGGTGATGCAGCAACAGGTTAATCAACTGCAGCAAAAAATGGATGAGTTGCTTAATCGTGATAACAACGTATATCGTTCCATTTTTGAATCTTCGCCTGTGCCGGATAGCGCAAGATTAAAAGCAATGGAAAAGCTAAAGGAAATACAATTAGTAAAGGGATTGACTGAAAATAATTTGGTGAAAAGTATCGGTACACAACTTAACCGCCTGACATTATTAGCCGCTTACCAGAATAAGAGCTTTAATGATATTGATGAAATGGTGAAAAACAAAGAAAAATTACTTGCGGCCATACCTGCCATTCAACCGGTGAGTGATAAAGATTTAACACGTATTGCTTCCGGTTTCGGAACCCGCATTGACCCTGTTTATAAAGTTCCGAAGTTTCATGCAGGTCTTGATTTTGCTGCACCTATCGGCACACCAATTTACTCAACAGCAGATGGCGCGGTTACAGATGCCGGTTTTGACGAAGGGGGTTATGGTAACCGTGTTATTATTGATCATGGCTTTGGATATGAAACTTTATATGGGCACATGTATAAAACAAAAGTGCGTGCCGGTCAGAAAGTAAAACGAGGAGAATTGATTGGATATGTTGGCAGCACCGGCAAAAGCACAGGACCGCATTGCCATTATGAAGTACATAGAAATGGAACACCTGTTGATCCGGTTTATTATTTTTATAATGATCTTTCGCCTGAACAATATGACCGTTTGCTTAAGCTTGCGCAAGCTGCAAACCAGAGTTTTGATTAAATAATTTTGATGGAAAAGTTACATCGCCCGATACGTGTTTTAGTTGCCAAAGTTGGTTTGGATGGGCATGACCGTGGTGCAAAAATTATTGCCGCTGCCTTACGCGATGCGGGTATGGAAGTTATTTATACAGGTTTAAGGCAAACTGCTGAAATGGTTGTTAATGCTGCATTGCAGGAAGATGTGGATGCAATTGGCATAAGTATTTTAAGCGGTGCGCACATGACGGTGTTTCCAAAAATTATGCAACTGCTGAAAGAAAGGAAATTGGATGATGTTTTAGTTACAGGTGGTGGCATTATACCTGAAGATGATATGCAGGAATTAAAGAACATAGGTGTTGGAAAGCTGTTTTCACCTGGCGCTAAAACAAACGATATTGCTGATTATATTAAAGAATGGGTGAAAGAAAACAGAATTGTTTAGAAATATATTTCAATGGCTCGTTTTAGAAATCATCATTCCGTTCAGCAGCATTTTTTCATTCATGCATAAAAAATTTTGAATGCCTACCCTGATTAAAAATGTAAGAGGTAGAAATGCGGTAGAGTTTGATATTGGTTCTTTCGATAACTGGTGTGTTTACTTAAGACGGCATGAGCAAGCACGATATGCGCCAAAGGATACTGAATATTTTTACAAGATTCAACAGTTGGGTAATATACATGGACATCAAAAAATCTATAAAGATTTTGTTACTTATTATACACCTACGGATAAGTATATTGATGCTGACATCTTAAATCTTATAACCCGTTTAACAGACACTTATGGAATTGATGCCGAAGAAATGGATATATGGTTTTCGGTAATTTATGCCGCGATGGTTGCTGAAGAAAATAAAACCAATGCCATTTTGAAAAAAAGAATAAAGCGGTTGGCAATGCATCAGGTACTAATAGAAGGATTAGATGCAACCTATGCAGCTAATTTTTCGCGTGGAAAGAAATGGAGAGAACTGGATTTATTAATGTGGCAAATGGGGTTTTAGATTGCAGACTATTAATTAAAAAATGTGGTATAATAACGACTGATAATATAATTAGTATTTATAGTTACAAATCAACAGCTCGTTGATTTCACCTCTTTTTGTTGAATTAGAATTTATTATTCGTTTTGCTTTTATTCTGCTGATATATACTGATTCACCTGCGTATAAATCATCAAAGAAGTTATCATCAGCATTTACGTTTTTAGGATCAGAATTACTTAATAACCATTGATATCCCTTTTTAGATAACTTGTCACAAAAAAGTTTTAATCGTATCTGCTCTTCATCATTAAATATATCTTTTGCATACGCATTAAAAGACGATGTTTTGCTTATAGGCTTATAAGGAGGATCAAAATAAAAGAAACCATTTTCAGTTGCATGTTTTAAAGTGTCTTCATAATCACCATTTAAAATTGTTACCCTTTGCAAAATATTGCTGTCAGCAATGATCGTTTCTGTATCGCATATTTTAGGCTTGTCATATTTACCAAAAGGCACGTTAAAATGATTCTTACTATTAACACGATACAAACCATTAAAGCAGGTACGGTTTAAAAAAATCATTATGGCAGTATTGTTTAATGAATTTAAAAGGCGTTTATTAAATTCATCCCTCTTCGCCAAAAAAAAATTTCTTCTGTTTTCTTCTGTTGGTAAACTATAGTAATTGTCTTGAATAGATTTCAAAGCTTCGATTAAAGAAGCAGGTTGTTTTTTTATAGTAATATAAGCATGCGTAAGATCAGTATTTACATCATTAATTACTGCGTGCTTAATATTAGGATAACGCTGCAAAAACCAAAACATAACTGCACCACTTCCAATAAAGGGTTCAAAATAACTTAGCGATTTTCTTTGCTTAAAATCTTTTGGTAATGATGCTTCTATAGCAGGTATCAGTTGACTTTTGCCTCCTGCCCATTTTAAAAATGGTTTAGCATGAAATGTTTCAGGCAATTGAACATTCATAAGAATTTTTCGAACTGTTATCTTAAACTAATATGCTTTGAATTATAGCTACAAAGCGAATAAACAGTATTGATGCCAAATTTATCTGCTTTGATAGTCCCGACAGGTCTCATTTTTTCATATCACATATTGTTTGTTTTTGTCAAATCTTTCACACTAATATTAAATTTTCGGAGGCAAAATTTCAACTTTATAAAACTGATGTAAAAAAACCTAAAATATTACTCACCTTTTGAGACAACCTACTGGACAACTGATATGATTGGTTGTCCATTTTTATTTCTTAAAGAAAAAAAATTTAATAATTCCAAAAGTTTTACTCATTATCGCAATTCAAACAAGTTTTAATAATAATTAATTGATTATTAAATAATTAAACAAATATAATATGCTAATTCCAGAGCCAAAATTTTACTTAAAGGACATTCACTCATTTCATCCTTCGCTAATTTACATGCAAGTTATGTAAGCTCCCCTAAACCTCGCTCATTTAAAAGTTGACAAAACAGTTAATTTTAAATGAGTAAATATGAAAAA
>CAHJWK010000047.1 GCA_903642275.1 Chitinophagaceae bacterium | reverse complement strand
AAATCATCCAACATTGCAATGCTTAAAAAAGAAACCGGCGCAAAAGAATTTCATTCATCTGCAAGAAAAATTCTTTCCAATCAGGTTACATATATTAATAAGGAAGTGAATGATTATGGCAATGTTTACATAGCTGATGAAGCCGAAGTAAGAGCAATGATAAATGCTTTGAATAATTAGTTATGAAATTTGTATGGATACGAGGAAATTTTTTATTGTTATTGTTCTTCTTGCTTTAATTGTAGTCTTAAGTTTTGTTCCGTTTAATGACAAAAGAGAAATTATAATTAAAGCGCCACTGTATGATGTTGCCAAAGAAGTTAATGACTTAAACAATTGGAAAAAATGGAAGATAAATTTTAATAGTAAGGCTCTAAAAATAACAGGTAATTATTCCGGTAATCAATCAGCGATATTAAATTCAGGTGAAAGCTATTTATTGCATCATATAAATCCACTCACAACGGTACTAACAAGAAAACTTAAACATAATTCAACGTCATCAATAATAAAGCTGGCTCCATCAACTGATAATTTATCTACCTACATTATCTGGACAGAAAATGTTACAATCTTTAATTTGATTGGACGGAGTTTTATAAAAACCAATTCGCGGTTAGCTAATCTTGAAAGTCTTAAAAAATTAATGGAAGATGTAAATTACAGGTATGGATTTTTTATAAGAGTTGTTCCTGTAAAAGACACACTGATTCTAACTGCCCAAACAGAATTGATTGATAATAATTCAACGCACATTGTTACTTATTTATATAATTTACTTCAATCATTTATTAAAGAAAACAACCTGCCTGCTGAAAAAAAATATTTTTATAAAACTATTTTAAGCGATAAAAAGATTGCAGTTGGAATCCCTGTTTATAAAAAAGCAGATAACAGCAAGGATATTAAATTTTTGCAATTGCCCGGCAGTGGAAGATTGGTTGAGGGAATGTATTCAGGCGATTATTCAAACAAACAAAAAATTTATACTGCCTTAAATAATTTTATGCTGGACCAGCACTTAAAGCAAGTTGCGCAACCATTAGAACAATACAATGTTGCAGATACAATTATTAATGCAAACATCAACTTAAATATTAAAATATTTTATCCTGTTTTTTAGTATTGTATTGATTGAAAAAATAAAAGTGAATTATTGTTTCTTGCAACAACATACAGATAACTGTTTGCTGTTTTTATTTTTTTAATATCTCGTACTTCACCTCGTGTTAACCATCCGCTTTTAACCGGCGATGCATATTCATAATGATCTTTTTTATTGATTAAAATATCTCCCCAGTTCGCATCGTATCTTCCTTCATATGGCAGTACACCATAAAAATTTCCACCGGTTATAATATCAGTTAAACCATCGTGGTTTACATCATCCGCTAAATACGCAAATACAGGCGCCTCTTGTGCTTCAGCAGGAAATGACTTAAAATTAAAATTACCTTTTCCATCATTTATAAATATGCCGTTTGTCAGCGTTTGAATTTTCAAAACCAATGCATCATTTAATTGGTCACCGAAAATTTCCCGCACTGTTTTACCTGCAAAATCACTGTACATTAAAAATGTTTTTCGTATGGATGGCAATTGTTTTTCAATTTCTTCCTTTCCTAAAAAACTATATTCCTTTCCTTTGATTGTATAAGTCAGTAACTGGTCAATGTTGCCATTGCTATCCAAATCTTTTACATACAATTTTAACGGTTCTTTTTCGCTTGCATGAAGCTTTGAATTTAATCCATAGTTACCGGCGATAATATCAGGATTACCATCTCCGTTAACGTCATTTATAGTTATAGTTTGCCAAAGTCCGGTTAATACATTTTGATTTTGAAGCCTGAATTTTCCATGATTATTTATATAAATTAAAACCGGCATCCACTCACCCGCAATAATCAAATCCTGCCATCCATCTTTGTTAACATCAGCAAATGCAGCAGATGTAACCATACCAATATCTTTAAACGGATTATTTGCTGAATCAGCAATTGAAAAATTGCCTTTGCCATTATTTAAAAAGATATAAGAAGTCTGTGGAACGCCGTAAGCTAAAGTATTCGCACTTACACCTATAAACAAATCCATATCACCATCATGATCAATGTCTGCAGCACATACAACAGATTTATTCTGATAGATTTTTGGCAAGCGCTTTTCATCATTTTTAAAATTTCCTTTGCCGTCATTTATGTATAACCGATCTAACAATAAAGGATTATTTCCAGAAACTTCATTACCGCCGCTGCATACATATAAATCCGGATCACCATCATTATCAGCATCAAAGAACAATGCATTTACATCTTCAAAAGCGCTATCACTTTGAAAACATTTGTTTGTTGATTTAATAAAATGACTATCATTTGTTTGTATGAATAATGCACCCGGCTGGTTATGTGCACCACATACATACATATCATCCAACCCATCTTTGTTTACATCACTAACGGCAATCTTTGGGCCTGCAGTTGACAACGCATGCGGTATTAAATACTGATTACTAAAATCATTAAAATCATTTTCTTTATGTTTCCAGTTAAGACTGATTATTGATGTTACGTTTTTAAAAAAAGGCTTTGCCGGTGGAAAATAATTTGTATAACTGAATGAGTCTTTTGCGTTGGTTTGATAAACAGTAACAGTCGTGTCTGTTTTGATTTTATATAATGTTTGATAAGATTGATTCGGCCAAACAATCAATAAACTATCTATCAACGAAGTCGTATCCAAACCAAAATGCAAACGTGGTTCAGATGAAGATAGAAAGCCTCTTGTAAGCATCAATTCTTCATATTGCAATTTATCTTTGTTAAACAAATATGCTTTGCAACCAATCCCAAATTTATTTGCATCATTGCCTTTAAATGCAAGTGTTAAATAATGTTTTTTATTTGAATTGATGTTATGATAAATCGTTGCTTCTTCATTAATGTTATTTGTTAAAATATCAAGTTTTCCGTCATTATCAAGATCAGCATACGCAGTACCGTTTGAGTAAGATGGAACCGTCATTGCACATTGTTTGCTTATATCGCTGAAACGACCGTCAGCATTGCCTTTAAAGAGATAGTTAGTTTCCTTTCCATCAGGCATTTTTTTTAAAACAGCATTGTCTAACTTATGTGTTGAATTCAGTTGTCTTGTTATTTCAGGCGATGAAATAAACTTCATATAATCCAGATCAACCGGGCGCTTAACAATACCATTTGAGATAAATAAATCCTTGATGCCATCATTATCATAATCACCGAATAAAGCACTCCAGCTCCAATCTGTTGAAGCAACGCCGGCTAATAAAGATTGCTCGCTGAATGCTTCTCCATTACCTAAATTTTTCTGCAAACAATTTTTTGAATACTGATCCTGGTAACCATTGTGTGTTATGTTGCTTTTGTAAACATCAAGCTGGTCGCCGCCTGCATAAGTCTTTAAAATTTTTTCATCTGCAGGTAACATATCTAATGTAAAAACATCAGGCTGCCCATCATTATTATAATCAGCAATATCATTGCCCATACTAAACCGTGAGTAATGATTAAAATGTTGTGCACCACTTTCAGAAAATGTGCCGTTGTGATTATTTATATAGTAATAATCATTTTCATGAAAATCATTGCCAACATAAATATCATCCCATCCATCATTATTTAAATCAGAAACAGCAACACCTAAACCATATCCCAAAGCACTTGAATATATACCGCACGAAGCCGTAACATCTGTAAATTTTTTTTTGCCTTTATTCAAATCATTTCTGAACATGCGGCTGCCTGCAACATCACTCATATGGCGGCGTAAAGAAGTGTCACCATATGTTTCGTTTGAATGTGCCGATTGTGTAAGCAGGAAACAATCGAGATCACCATCATGGTCATAATCAAAAAAAACTGCCTGTTGTGCGTAACCCTGAAAGTCTAAACCATAAGATGCAGCACTATCTGTAAAAGTACCATTCCGATTATTTATGAAAAGTTGATTGCGCCCGTGCAAACCAAGCTTTTTATTGATTGAACAAACATAAATATCCAGCCAGCCATCACCATTTACATCAGCCATTGTAACGCCACTACACCAATCTGAAATGCCTGCTACGCCTGCCTTTTCGGTAATGTCTTCAAACTGCATATTACCTTTGTTCAGGTATAGTTTATTATTGCCTTTACTGTTAGCTGTAAAGTATAAATCTGTTAAACCATCATTATTTACATCACCGGCAGCAACTCCACCGCCGTTATAATAATAGAGATAATCAAGTATGTTAAGCGAATCATGGTCAACCAAAATATTTTTAAAATGTATGTTTGTTTTGGCTGATGACAATACTTCAAATAATAGTTTTTGTTGTGAATGATTTTTACAACCAAATATTATTGATATGATAAAAGCAACTAATAAAAATTTATATAAACTGGAAGAAGGCATTAATTATTCTTTCTAAAAATCTGTAGCGAATCGTTATTCCGTGCAACAATAATATATTCACCTTTTGAAGTATTGATTGCTTTTATATCTCTTACTTCACCTTGTATAAACAAGCCGCTTTGAGATGGTTGTTCATAAATTAAACCATGTTGCTTACTATTTAATAAAGTAAAACCATAACCTGCATCATAACGTCCGGCTTCAGGCTTTAGCCCATAAAAATTTCCAGCCATAAATAAATCTTTAATACCATCATTATTCAGATCATCAGATATTACTGCGAACACAGGTGCAAACTGTGTTTGTTGTGGTAAAGGCTGCATTTCAAAAACATCATTTCCTTTATTAATAAACAGACAGGTTTGCGTTTGCTGTACCATTAATTTTTGAGCTGAACTTAGTTGTTGCTCAGAAAAAATTTTATCAACAGCAAGGCCTGCATATTCATGATAATAAAGAAACTTTTTTTTGAGAAAAGGCATTTGCAGCATCATATCTCCATAGAGATTAAATGGGTATGCTTTGCCATCAGATTTATAATAAACAGGAACACATTCTGAAGAACCATTGTTATTAAAATCGCCAACATATAAAGTTGCAGGATGATTTTCATCAGCTTTTATTTTGCAGTTCAATCCATTATTGCCGGCAATTAAGTCAGGCCTGCTGTCACTATTAATATCAGTGACCGTTAAGCAATTCCACCAGCCGCTGCTATTTGGTACTTCAGAATATTTTTTTAATTGATTGTTTTGATATTTAAAAATTGTAACTGGCATCCAGTCACCAACAATAATCAATTCACTTTTGCCATCATTGTCAACATCAGTAATCTTAGCATCGGTAATCATTCCGGCGTGTAAAAGATCAGGAGCCATTGTTTGCGTAACGTCGACAAAATTTCCATTACCTGTATTCTTAAGCAAAACACTTGCCGGCGTTTTTCCATACGAGCCGGGAACATCTCTTGCGCCAATAAACACATCCTGTTTTCCATCACCATCAATATCGCCGACACAAACACACGAAGCATTTAAACTTATAGCAGGCCAGCCATGAAAGCTGCGTGTAAAATGCCCTTGTCCATCATTCATATACAAACGTGTGAAAGAAGTATTTTCATTCATCGGCTCGTTGCCACCGGAAGCAACAATCAAATCCATATCACCATCTCCGTCTGCATCAAAAAAAACAGCACTAACATCTTCATTGTCTTTATCCTGAGCAAAGGCAAACTGGTTACTTTGCGTAAATGTTCCATCTTTTTTTTGTATAAATAATTTTGCCGTATCACCTTCAGCACCGCTCATAAAAAAATCTTCCAGGCCATCACCGTTTACATCTGCAACAGCAAGTTTTGGACCTTCTGTTGAAAGCATTTTCGGTATCATTCTTTCCTGGTCAAAATCAACATACTTATTTTCTTTATGATTGATGTTGCCGCTGATAACGGAAGACGTAACGTTTAAATATAAAGGCTGAGTTATTTGTAAGGAAGGTTCTGATTGAACTGCATTAGTTTCGGATAATACTAAAACCGTATCTGTCTTTGCATTATAGATTGTCTGCTGCTTTTGATTAGGCCAGTCAATAATAAGACTATCAATAAATTTACTATTTCCTAAACCGAAATTCAACACATTATCGCTGCAACTTTCAAAGCCACGTTCCGGCATTTCCTCTAAAACCTGTTTATTATTTTTTGAATAAATAGTTACTCTTGAGCCATAACCCAATGTGTTCGGTGCGTTGCCTTTAAGCTTAATTTTTAAGTAATGATGATGCAGCTTTTCTGTTGTAAGATTTTTATAAATAAAAGCCGTCATGTTTTCATTGTTTACAACCAGGTCAAGATCGCCATCACCATCCAAATCTCCATAAGCAGCGCCGTTACTGAATGATGGGGTATTTAAACCAAGCTGCTTACTTTCATTTTTAAAAGTGAGATTTTTTTGATTTATGAATGCACAATTTATTATTGGTGTTGATGGCATTTTATTAATAAAATCTTTATAGTTAAACCCACCATGCATTATGCCATTACGTGTTTGATCATTACCAAAAAAACTAAGAAAATCCTGGTTGGTTAAATCTTTATTGATGCCATTGCATACATAAATATCTTTCCATCCATCATTATCAAAATCAAAGCTCAGTGCACCCCAACTCCAGTCTGTTGCATCAACGCCGGCGTAATCTGCAATTTCACTAAACGTTCCATCACCATTATTCAGCTGTAAACAATTCTTCTGCAGCTGGTGGTGAAAATCATTTTTGAGTTTCATATTGTTTACATCATAATCATCAAATTTGGTGGTCGTTTTTAAACGATAATCGCTTTCAGGAAGCATGTCTGTTGTAAAAATATCCAGCCATCCATCGTTGTTTATATCAACCATATCGCTGCCCATTGAAGCAAGTGAAACATGACCGGTTGCATCATCAACCACTTCTTTAAATGTACCATCATGCTGATTTATATACATGTAATCTTTCTCAAAAAAATCATTTGATACATATATATCAGGCCAGCCATCATTACTTAGATCGCCAACAGTAACGCCTAAACCAAAACCAATCTCGCTTCCATAAATGCCGGCCTGCGCACTTACATCAACAAAATGATTATTATCATTTCTATATAATTTATCACCACTGCTACTGCGTACACTTCTTACGTGCCGGTCATAACCAAAACTTGTAATTGGCCTGAAGCTATTATTCAACACAAAACAATCCAGATCGCCATCGCCATCATAATCAAAAAACACAGCCTGCGTGCCAATGCCGCTATCCGCCAAACCATATTGCTGCGCTTCTTCTTTAAATGTATTGTTATGTTGATTGATGTATAATTCATTCGCTGAGTTTTGACCTTTTATATCGCCGCTGTTACTCACATAAATATCAAGCCAGCCATCGCCGTTTACATCAGCCATTGAAACACCGGTATGCCATTTACGAATGCCTTGAACGCCTGCATTGGCAGAAATATCTTCAAACTTAAAGTTGCCTTTATTAAGATATAATTTGTTTGTGCCCTGGTTGGAAGTGAAGAACACATCGGGCAAACCATCATTATTTATATCGCCTATGCCAACGCCACCACCATTATAAAAATTACGGAAGTTGAATATGTTGAAGTTGGCAGAATCTTTTACTGTGTTTACAAAGCTGATACCTGTTTCAGTTGAATCCATTGATTGAAATAACTGCGGCGTATTATCTTTTACTTCATCTTCATTTTTAGTATGGCAGGCATTAAATAAAACGATGCAAACAAGTAAACACAATCCTGTTCTCTTCATAACTACCTAAATTAAAAAAGCAGCCTGTAAAAGAACTGCTTTTTTGCTTGAATTATCACTCTTGTATTAAAATGGCGGATATCCTGGATTTTGTTTAAGATTTGTATTAGCTGTATGCTGATTGGCAGGTATTGGAAATATCTGCCAATGATCATCGGCGTCTTTATCTTTTTGCGGTGTGCGTGCATTGCCAAAAGTGCCGAAACGTATTGCATCCTGTCTCCTGAAATTTTCCCATGCAAGCTCACGTCCACGCTCATCATAAATATTAGTCAGCGTTAAGTCAGACATTTTCCAGTCGTGTGAGTTATCGCCACTATAAGCTCTTTCGCGGATAGCGTTTATATAACCAAGGTCTAATGCTGAAGTAGTTCCATTTCGCAAAGATGCTTCAGCTCTCATCAGGTAAACATCTGCCAGCCTGTATAAAACCATATCATTGCTTTGATCTGTATTTACACCGGACTGAGGGAAATATTTTACATTTCTTAAACCTGCTAACCTGAAAGTATTATCAGCGCTGCTTATTAAATTGAAATTTGGATAAAAAGCGAGGTCAAGATTAGTACCATTATCCTGTATTTTAAGGCTTGCGTCATCACTGTGTGATAATACATTTATGTTAGGCGGATAAGTTGCAGGCACTTTATATTGTTGCCCTATGATAAACTGCCCTGCTCTTTCATCATTAAATGTTCTGTATGTGTTCTGCCCTTTAACTGTATAAACCGATGTAGTATCGTACAGGCTGTAAAACTCTGAATTGGTACAATAGCCATTCCATGAGCCACCTGGTACGCCATAATTTTTATCATTATCATAATGTAATGTTTCCATCTGCCATTCCATTCCGCCGATGTTCGCATGATCAAAAGGAACCACAAAAATATTTTCAGTGGAAGCTTGGTTGTCCGTTGAAAAATTATCAAAATAATTCGCCTCCAGACTATACTTGCCTGCAAGAATAACAGAGTCGCACATCTGCATTGCCTTTGCCCATTGTGGTGTTCCGGTATAAGTTCCGGCATTTAAATACAACTTTGCTAATGTGCAGAAGGCAGTATATTTCGTTACCCTTCCATACGTTGTTGCACTTACATCAGTTGAAAGATATTGAAGGTTATTATTTAGTTCTGAATCAATAAAATTATAAATATCTTTTCTTGGTGTGTTGGTTAAAGTGCTTGCATCTGTTTGAAAACTTGTAACCAGAGGAATATTGCCATATAAATCCATCGCCCAGTAATAATACAAGGCACGCAGTGTTTTTAATTCAGCATCAATACTTTTTATACCATCCGGTTCAGGATTTAAATTATCTACTATACTCAATATAAAATTAATCTGACCGATGCCTGAGTACAATGCTGTCCAGCAATCCTGAACCTGTGCTGTTGTCGCAGTCCATTTATGTTGCCATAATTGAATCCACTGACCATCAGCAAGCCAGTCTGCGCCACGTGCAGGAACAATCATATCATCGCCCGGAATTTCAGCCAAATCATGATAATCGCCATCAGGTACATTGGTAAGGCTTGCATAAGCAGGCGCGATACCGGCAGCAATTTGTTCAGGCGTGCTCCAAAAGTTTTGATTTGGAACAACGCTGTACACTTTCTGATCTAATTTAGTACATGAACCAATTAATATTATTACAGCAGCAAGCATCGTTATTTTATATACATTTCTTAAAGCTTTCATTATATCAGTTTTACTTGAATGATTATTTTAATGATACGTTTACACCAAAAATAATTGAGCGGCTTCTTGGATAAAATCCAACAGTATTTACATTGCCATCTATATAGGATTGATTTTGCTGGTTGGCATCATCACCAGTTCTTATTTCAGGATCAATACCACTATATGGTGTAATTACAAAAAGATTAGTGCCGGTAACATATACACGAAGTGATTGAATATTTTTAATGTTCTTAAATGTATATGCAAGTGTGGCATTATCAAGCCTGCAGTAAGAAGCATTTTGAAGCCAGTAATCAGATGCGGTTTGTGAACCCTTTATTCCGTTTGTCAACCCTTCTTTAGTTATATTATTTCCGGGCAATCTTGAGATATTGCTTGTTACGTTTGAATAATTATTGAATAATTTCTGACCCTGTACACCTCTTAAAAAGAAATTTAATGACCAGTTGCTATACGTAAATGCGCTATTGAACCCATACGTAAAATTTGGTGTAGGGTCAATGTATCTTTTTTTAGCACTGGCAATATCAGGCGTTGTTTTTCCATCTTCAGTATAGTATAATTGATTACTGTTAGATGATGCAGAAACAGTATCACTTAAACCTGCAAATTCAGGTAAGTAGAATATGTAAGGCGTATAACCAACTTTAAGAAATGTTATGGCATTTTGCTCATATCCTCGCCCTAATGCATACCCAACGGGTACCATATCTGAAGCAATATGAGTACCATTATATGTTCCGGATAAGCTGGTAACTTTTGTTTTTACAATTGTTACCTGGCCACTAACACTCCACGTAAACTTCTTTCCCTGAATAATGACGCCGTTTAATTGTATGTCAACCCCTTTATTGGTTAAGTCACCAACATTAGCAAGGATGGTTGGAACAAAATATGGAGGAACAGGCACTGCATAAGTGAACAATAAGTTCTTTGTTTTATCATTATAGCCGTTCACACTTCCACTAAACCTGTTATTAAACATAGAGAAATCAATCCCGATATTAGCACCATGCCTTTCCTCCCACCTTAGATCAGGATTTGCATTTTGATTAGGTGAGTAAGATTGAGGATACTGATAGCTTGAATTCGTTGGATTATAATAACGTGTGCCACCTGCGAGTGTAAGCAAAGTATTATAGGGACTTATTGCATCCTGGTTACCAACCACACCGTAACCTGCATTAATTTTTAATTCGTTCAGCCATGTGATTCCTTTCATAAAATTTTCCTGTGTTAAACGCCATGCAATGGAAGCTGATGGAAAGTTACCCCAGCGGTTGTTAGCGCCAAACTTTGATGAACCATCCCGCCTGAAACTTACCGTTGCATAATATTTCTGGTTGAAATTATAAGCTGCTCTTCCGAGAAATGATATCAGCTTATAATCTTCTTTGTAAGATGATATAACATTAAGCGTTGGATTGCCGCCACCAAGAAAATTTGATCCTAAATCTTCTACTAAAAAATCCTGTCCTGCGGCAGTAAAATCGCTGTTGGTAAAATCATTATATTCATACACACCAGTGAGTGAAAGGTTATGCTTTCCAAAATCTCCCAGGTAATTTATATGAACATCTCCCTTCTTGGAATTTACATTATAATTTCCCTGGTTTGCATTATTTATATTATCTACAACCTGGAAAGATGGTTGAAAAAATTCCGTTTGTAAATTATTATAAGAAAGTGAACCAAGCGTTCCGATTCTTAGTCCTTTAAACAGTTCATAATCTACACGCCCATATAATTGAACAAGGCTTTCTTTGCCTTTATTGGTTTGCAGATTTTGTCTTTCAACCGGGTTTTGTTCGTGATAACCTGAAAAATGATAATAACCACCACTGCTGTCATAAACAGGAAAAGTTGGTGGAATAACATTTATGTATTCAAAGATGTTGTAATCAGTATATCTTCTGTTTATTTCATTGGCCGTTAAAGAAACATTGATATCGAGTTTGTTGTTCAATGCTTTTTGTTCAGCATTAAATCTGATGCCCGCAAGTGTTTTGCCGGTATTGATAACAATACCTTCTTGGTTTAAATAATTTAATGATGCATTGTAACTAAAACCATTTGTTCCACCGGTGACAGATATATTATGACTATGAGAAAATGCTGTTCTTGTAATTGCACCAAGCCAGTTAGTATTTGCTCCGTGATCAAGTGCTGTAAGCGTTTCCTGAGGAACGCCGGCATCGAGTGAGCCCTGCTTCCATTGTTGTGTGTTCAAGAGGTCTAAATTACCTGCTAATGCATCTATGGCTACATATCCATTATAATTAACCTGCATTCTGCCTGCAACTCCTTTTTTTGTATTTATAATAATAACGCCATTAGCACCACGTGCACCATATATAGCTGTTGCAGAAACATCTTTCAAAACATCATAAGAGGCAATGTCACCAGCGGGAATGTCTGATATCTGGTTCGGGTCATCTAATGGAATTCCGTCTAATACAATTAAAGGTGTTTGGCCACCTGTAAGAGAAGTTTGTCCGCGTAAGCGTATAACAATATTTTGATTTGGGTCGCCGCCAGGTTGTGTAATCACCAGCCCTGCTACTTTGCCTTGTATCTGTTGAATAGGATTATTAATAACACCAGAATTAAAATCTTTTGATGAAATATTTGCTACAGCGCCTGTTACATCTTTACGGCGTGCAGTGCCATAACCCACTACCACCACATCGTTTAAAGACTGCACATTTTCCTGCAGAATTACGTTTAACGAGGCCTTGCCTTCAATTGGAATCTCCTGGTCAGAAAAGCCAACCGAGCTAACAATAATTGATTTTACACCAGCAGGAACATTGATATTAAAATTTCCGTCCTGATCAGTTAATGAATTTGAATTTGTTCCTTTTGCAGTTATGGTTACGGCCGGAAGCCCTTCACCTTTTTCGTTGGTTACTTTACCGGTTAATGTGCTTTGGCCAAACGTTATCAAAGAAACTAACATGGTGGCAAACGCACTAAAAGTTCTTAAAATTTTTTTTGTTAGCATACACAATCAATTTGGTTTTTAATAATCAGCAATCTCTTAAATAGACCAGTACATACTGGTTCACAATATTAGATGAAATTTTATTATTCAAAAAAATTTTTTATGATGATTTTATTTCGAAATTGTCAACATTATATTTATAAATGTGTACCATGATGTACCAGAACTGTTTATTGTATAAATTCTTTATGAGGCTCTTTCTGCTTATTTTTTGTATTAGTTTAAATACGATTATTATTAAAGGACAAAAGACAAGTCTTTTACCTTTAAAAGGATTGCTTGCAAAAGCAGAAGTGCTTAGAGATAAATGGGGGGTAAACCACATCTATGCAGGTAATCAGCACGATTTGTTTTTTTTACAGGGTTATTGCGCTGCAAAAGACCGGTTGTTTCAGTTTGAACTATGGCGCAGGCAGGCTACAGGTACACTTGCAGAAATTTTAGGGCCGCAGGAAATTAAAAGAGATATTGGTGCAAGGCTTTTTAAGTACAGAGGCAATATGGATGAAGAGCTGCAGCATTATCATCGTCAAGGCAAGGCAATCATTTTAGCTTTTACAGAAGGCATAAATGAATATATTGATGAAACATTAAAACATCCGAACCAGCTGCCGCCAGAATTTAAACTACTAAATATAAAGCCCGGTAAATGGTCACCGGAGGTAGTTATATCAAGGCACCAGGGTATTATCGGTAACGTTACAGAAGAATTGAATATTGGAAGAGCTGTATCAAAAGCAGGTGCTGATGAAGTAAAGCATATCATGTGGTTTCATCCAAAAGATCCATCTTTAAAAATAGACAGTTCAATTAATACCGCTTTATTGTTTAATAATATTCTTGAGCTTTATAAGGAATACAAAAAAGATGTAAGATTTAAAGCGGATGATATTGATAGTACTATAGCTGATATAAATTATCATGCAGATAATTATGGAGATGAAAATTATTTAAGACCTAGCCCTGAAGGAAGTAATAATTGGATCATCAGCGGATCACGCACAGCAAATGGCGCCGCTATACTGGCAAATGATCCACACAGGAAAATATCAGTTCCATCTTTACGCTACATTGTTCACTTGAATGCGCCTGGATGGAATGTAATTGGCGGAGGAGAGCCTGAGATACCTGGTGTATCTATCGGTCATAATGATTATGGCGCATGGGGCGTTACAATTTCTGAAACGGATGGAGAAGACTTGTACGTTTATCAGCTTAATCCAAAACAACCGGATGTATATTATTATAAGGGCAGTTGGGTTAAGATGACACAGCTTAAAGAAACAATAGTTGTTAAAAATCAGGAGCCCGTAAATGTATTACTTCATTACACAATACACGGACCCGTAGTTTATATTGATTCAATAAACCATGTTGCTTATGCTATTCGTACAGTTGCATTAAACAAAGGAAGTGCTCCGTATTTATCAGCATTGCGCTTAGACCAGGCAAAAAACTGGAGCGGGTTTCGTGATGCCTGCAGTTATAGCAACCTTCCTGCCTTGAATATGGTTTGGGCAGACAAACAGGGAAATATTGGTTGGCAGGTGGTTGGTGCTTCACCGCAAAGAGAAAATTTTAGTGGGCTTGTACCTGTTCCCGGAGATGGCCGTTACGAATGGAATGGCATTTTACCTATCAAAGAAAAGCCGCATATTTTTAATCCGAAGCAAGGTTTTTTTGTTACAGCCAATCAAAGCTTAACACCGGATGATTATAAACATTGGGATGCGAACGGATTTACATGGCCTGATGCTTTTCGCGCTGACAGGCTTAACAAAGAATTGTTTCAAAATAATAAAGTAACAATTAAAGATGTAAAAGATTATCAGACCAATTACTACTCTGTGCCTGCAAGTGAATTGGTTCCGATGCTGAGACCAATCATTTTTAATAATGCATTATTAACCGCAGCAAAAGATTCACTTATGCGATGGAATTACGTGTTAGATAAAAATTCTGTGGCTGCATCAATATATGCAATGTGGGAGTTTACAATGATGCATGAAGCCGGTAAAAGATTTATTCCTCAAAGCATCAAGGGTTTAGTTTATATACAAACTACTAAACTGATAACGTGGCTTCAAGCGCCGGATAGCATGTTTGGTAAAGATTCAATAACAGGACGTAATGAATTTTTAAAACAAACTTTTGAAATGACTATTGATAGTCTCAACCGTAAATTAGGTGACTCTATAAATAACTGGTTATATGGGCAGGAAAGATTTAAGCACATAAAATTCATTCATCCGTTAAGTGAATTTTTGAATGAAGACTGGAATAAAAAACTTAATACGGAATCTTTGCCAAGAGGAGGTTATGGCCATTCAGTTTGTTCAACGGGCGATGAAGACAATCAAAGCAGCGGTGCAAGTTTTCGGATGATTACAGAAACGGATAATTGGGATAATACTTTAATGATTAATGCACCTGGGCAATCAGGCAACCCTTTAAGCCCGTACTATAAAAACCTTTTTGAACTTTGGGCGAATGACAGTTATTTTACAGCTTACTTTTCAAAAGCAAAAATTAAAACGGTAACAACTGAAGCGTTACTTTTTCTACCAGAAAAAAAATAACAGGTTAAATAATTCGTAGAGAAGTTAGGCTATATCTAACATCATACTCCATATCAATAAGCCTTCCATGCGTCACTGACAAGTTCAAATGTCATATAATATTATTAATAAAAAATGCCCAGTGTCGTTGAGCATTTAGTAATCAAGAAGATGTTTGTATATTAATTTATTGATAAGAGATTAGACCCTTGAATTGAAATTGTTCCCAAATCCACCCTCGCAGGATTTGAATTGATGGTACCAACATCAATTGAAGATAAAGGAGCTATTAAGGCAACATTTTGATAATTCCAGTTCACATAGTTCAAGTGAAAACTTATACTATAAGTAAAGGAAATAGTATTACTGGTTAAATTTTGTATTACTAAATCTGCGGAAGACGAAGGACAATCTGTTTCTAATTGCGTAAAATTAAAATTTACTACTACCTGGTTATAATATGGACTTGATAAATTGTAGTCAAACCCATTTATTGAAGCCTTATACATTGAACTCTCGTCACGGCTGCATCCAGACGGCGGAGGCGGTGGTGGAGTAGCTGACTTTTACAGCTTATAATAGTTGATAAATCAACAAAAAATTACATACTTAAATTGAATTGTTTTCATAAAATTGTTTTTATTTATTTTGATTTGATTAATAACCAAGAAATCTTTCATAATTAACCCATTGAAACCACCAACAGCTTCCATTAATCCATTGAGATAGCCATTGACCGCCATTCCATACATTAATATATTGACCGCCACTTTCTCTGTGCCATACAGCTCTTTGCCATGCTTGATAAGTACCAATATACTTTCCGTAATAATCAACTCTTTGGTATGGGCTACCAACAGGTACATCTCTAATCTGATATTGATATTGGTAGTAAGAATTTTCGGTAAAACCTGATTGAGCATTAGGATTACTTTGTGCTACTAGCAAACAAGCGCAGTCAAACCATTATCATTAACTTTCACTTCCCCATTTTTCTTAAATCGGTGCTTATTTTTTCAAGAAACCATACAAAAAAAGGCGCACTAATGCGTTTGTTTCCATTTGTGAATGGATGATTTTTCTAACGAAGTATAATAAATGCGCAGCCTGTTCTTGAATGCTTGGATATAATAGTTACTGTCAAAAGTTACAATGCCCTTCAATATGCCCGTGAAACTTTCATCTTTTGGTTCACTTATAAGGAACAAGATTTTTCTAAATCAACACGTTAATGATACTTACGATAATTATAGCTAGTTTTTGAACTGTCATGAATTCCTTGACAGTTACTTTTAAATTGCAGAACTATTCTATGAAATGGGTGATTGGTAGGTAATTTTTTCATCTGGCTGAAAGGCACTGTTTTGAATAACATTGGTTTGTGCATGCAAGAAAAAATTTAAAGACAGCAAAAATATATTTAGTAAAAGTATAGATAGTTTCATATTAAGATTTGACTTAAAAAATGGTTTAAATAATCTGCATAGTTGCAACACTATGATGCAAAAAGAAATGCTGAAAACACTCGTTTATATGTTTGTATGGCTTATTGAATTTGTATAGGATACTGAATTTATATTTAACACAATAGCTGGCTACATGAGTGAGTAAGTTGACATTTGTTTATTAACGCATATTTATTTTAAAAAGAAGTTAGCCATAAAATTGCCTCTTTCAGACCTTTTAATTAGCTGGAGTACAATTGAGTTTTGTACTTAAAATAAAAAAAATATGACACAAACAACAACAGCAGGCATTCTCTAAGAATCAACGATAACAATCTCAAAAAGTAAAGCGTTTACAATAACTGCTCACATTGTAAGAATTATACTTGACTTAATTTTTCTTGTATTTGGGTTGAACGGATTTTTGCATTTTATATCGATGCCTCCGCCAACAGGTGCAGCTGCGGATTTTTTTACCGGCTTATTTAAAGCACATTATTTTTTTCCGCTAATGGCATTAACGCAGGTTGTTTGTGGTATCCTTCTTTTATCAGGCACACTTATACCGCTTGCATTACTTATGCTTTTTCCAATCGCAATAAATATCTTCTTTTTTCACCTTGTAGTTGCACCTGCTAATTTACCAATGGCAAGCAGTATAATCGCAGCAATTATACTGCTTGCTGTTTATTACTGGCAGGTTTATAAACCAATATTTAAAACTGTGAATGCATGGAAACAATAAGATTAAATAATTTTTAAAAACACAATAAATCTTAGTAATCTTTTAATATAAAGCCAAAGCAAGCTTAAAACGAAATACATGGAATGATAAATGATAGGTAATTGCTTTTAAGCAGATTACTATTCAATGGAAACAAAAAGCGCTTGTGTATTCATTATTAATGCCGGCTCATCAAGCATTAAGATGGCTTTGTATGAAATGAATGATAAGCCTGTTTTAAAACTAACAGGTAAAATAGAAAATATTGGAAACAACAATTCTAAACTTGTTATTAAAGAAAACAATGCAAAGAATGAAGTTGAAATAAACGCATCAGATTTTCATTTAGCAACCTTATCATTAATTGATTGGCTTGAAAAGCAAGACTGGTTTGCAAACATAAAAGCAATCGGTCATCGTGTTGTACATGGAATGCATCATACAAAACCGGAAGTCATAACAGATGGTTTATTGAATGAATTGAACAGCATTATTGATTACGACCCTGACCATCTTCCTGCCGAAATTGAAATCATTAAACAAATAAAACAAAAGCATCCAAACCTTTTACAGGTTGCCTGTTTTGATACAGCTTTTCATACTACTATTCCTGCTGTTGCAAAAACCTTAGCCATTCCAAAAAATTATTATGAGGAAGGCATTCAGCGTTATGGCTTTCACGGAATTTCATATAGTTATTTAATGCAGGAATTAAAAAAGAAAAATGAAGCAGAAGCTAATGGTCATATTATTCTTGCGCATCTTGGTAACGGTGCAAGCATAGCTGCCGTTAAAGAAGGTAAATCTATTGATACCAGCATGGGTTTTACACCTGCCGGTGGAATTGTAATGAGCTCAAGAAGCGGCAATATAGACCCGGGTGTTATCTGGTTTTTAATGCAAAAAGGAATGGATGCAAAAGCTTTTAATAATCTTATCAATCATCAATCAGGATTGCTTGGAATTTCTGGTATCAGTTCTGATGTGCAGCAGTTACTTCAGGAAAAAAATAATAAAGATGCAGCTTTGGCAATTGATATATTTTGTTATCAAATTAAAAAATATATTGGTGGTTATACAGCTGCTTTAGGCGGATTGGATACACTTATTTTTTCTGGTGGCATTGGTGAAAATGCACCTGAAATCCGTACACGCATTTGCAATGACTTTGCTTATTTAAACATTCAACTGGACGAAGAAAGAAATAATAAAAATGAATGGCAGATATCAAGTAATGAAAGCAATGTGAAAGTGTATGTTATTCCAACAAACGAAGAATTGATGATTGCAAAAGATACAATACATCTTTACACATCAACCCAAAACAAATAATTATAATCATGGAAACACAAAATATTGAAACAGCAAAAGATGAATTGACGGAAGAACTGTTGCATAAAATGCATGCTTACTGGCGTGCGGCAAATTACTTATCTGTCGGGCAGATTTATTTAAAAGATAACCCGCTTTTGAAAGAACCGCTCAAACTTGAGCATATAAAAAAGATGTTATTGGGACATTGGGGAACAACGCCCGGTCAAAACTTTATTTATGTTCATCTCAACCGTATCATAAAAAAATATCACCTTGATATGTTTTACATTGCTGGTCCGGGTCATGGCGGTCCTGCACTTGTAAGCAATACATATCTTGAAGGAACTTATTCTGAAATTTATCCGCACATCAGCCGTGATGAAGAAGGTCTTAAAAAACTATTCAAACAATTTTCTTTTCCCGGTGGTATTCCAAGCCATGTGTCACCAGAATGTCCTGGCTCTATGCATGAAGGCGGCGAGTTAGGTTATTCATTAAGCCATGCATTCGGTGCTGTATTTGATAATCCGGATTTGATTGTTGCATGCGTTATTGGTGATGGTGAAGCAGAAACAGGCCCGCTGGCAACGGCATGGCATTCAAACAAATTCCTGAACCCAATTAATGATGGCGTCGTTCTTCCCATACTTCATTTGAATGGATATAAAATTGCTAACCCAACATTGTTTGCAAGAATTAGTAATGATGAGCTTAACCATTTACTTAAGGGTTATGGCTGGAAACCTTATTTGATTGAAGGCAGCGACCCGATAGAAATGCATCAAAAGATGGCGCATTTACTTGATACGATGATTGAAGAAATAAAAGCCATCAAGCAAAATGCAATTGATAAAAAAGACGCAAAGCGTGCATGTTATCCAATGATTATTTTTAAAACTCCGAAAGGATGGACGGGTCCAAAATTCGTTGATGGCTTGCCGGTTGAAGGTTCATTTAGGTCGCACCAGGTTCCTTTATCAGACCCTGCAACTAATCCTGAACATTTAAAACAATTAGAAGATTGGTTAAAAAGTTATAAGCCTGAAGAACTGTTTGATGAGAAGGGAAGCTTATTACAAGAGCTTGCAGTACTCGCTCCTGAAGGTGAGCAAAGAATGGGCGCAAACCCATATACAAACGGCGGTAAACATACCAATGAGTTACGCATACCTGATTTTAAAGATTATGGTCTTGAGGTTAAAACAAGAAGTGAAACCGGTCCAGGTGATACGCTTGTGCTTGGTAAATTTATAAGAGATATTATCAGGCAAAATATCGAACAAAAAAACTTCAGGTTATTTGGTCCGGATGAAACATTATCCAACAAATTAAATGCAGTATTTGAGGCTACCAACAGACAGTGGGAAGCTGAAACAACTGACACCGATGAGTTTCTTAAGAAAGAAGGCAGGGTGATGGAAGTGTTGAGTGAACATCAGTGCGAAGGCTGGCTGGAAGGTTATCTTTTAACCGGCAGGCATGGATTGTTTAATTGTTATGAAGCCTTCATTCACATCATTGATTCAATGTTTAATCAACACGCAAAATGGTTGGAAATTACATCTCATTTAAGCTGGCGAAAAAAATTGCCTTCATTAAATATATTGCTGGCATCACATGTTTGGCGACAGGATCATAATGGCTTTACGCACCAGGATCCGGGTTTTATAGATGTGGTTATGAATAAAAAACCATCTGTTGTGCGTGTGTATTTACCACCTGATGCGAATTGTCTTTTATCTGTAATGGATCATTGTTTAAGAAGCCGGCATTATGTAAATGTTGTTGTTGCCGGCAAGCATCCTTCACCGCAATGGCTTACCATAAATGAAGCGGTGATTCATTGCGCTAAAGGCATTGGCATCTGGTCATGGGCAGGTAATGATGAAGGCACCGAACCGGATGTTATTATGGCTTGCGCTGGTGACGTGCCAACACTGGAAACACTGGCTGCGGTTTCCATCTTAAGAGAAAAATTACCTGACCTTAAAATACGCGTTGTGAATGTGGTTGACCTTATGAAGTTGCAGCCGGAAAGAGAACATCCGCATGGTTTAAATGATTATGATTTTGATGCACTGTTCACCAAAAACAAACCAGTTGTATTCGCCTTTCATGCGTATCCGTGGCTGATACATCGCCTTACTTATAAACGCACCAATCATCATAACATTCATGTACGAGGTTATAAAGAAGAAGGCACCATTACCACACCTTTTGATATGACTGTATTAAATAAAATGGACAGGTTTGATTTAGTGCAGGATGTGATTGACAGGCTTCCTCAATTGGGTGATAAAGGCGCTTACTTAAAAGAAGAAATGAAAAACAAGCTTATTGAACATAAAAATTACATCAGGGAAAATGGTGTTGATATGCCTGAAGTAAAAGATTGGAAATGGGAAAAAATATAATTATGAATAAGGAAACACTTAAAAATACAATTCAACAACTTTTTGCATCAAACAAAGGTTTGCTGGCAATGGATGAAAGTACCGATACCTGTAACAAAAGATTTGCAGCTGCAGGCATTGAACAAACAGTTGAAATGAGGCGCAGGTATCGTGAACTGATAGTAACTACTCCAGGTTTAAATGAAAATATTGGCGGTGCTATTTTGTTTTATGAAACAATACGGCAGCAAACAAAAGACGGCATTAATTTTATAGACGTGTTAACTAAAGCCGGAATCATTCCGGGTATAAAGCTTGATATGGGTGCAAAACCTATGGCTGGTTTTCAGGACGAAAAAGTTACAGAAGGGCTTGATGGATTACGTGAGCGTATATCAGAATACAAAACACTTGGTGCCCGCTTTGCAAAGTGGCGTGCAGTAATTGCTATTGGTGATGGCATTCCCACAATGCAATGTATTGAGGCGAACGTACATGCTTTGGCGCGTTACGCTGCTTTGTGCCAGGAAGCAGATGTAGTGCCGATTGTAGAACCGGAAGTACTGATGGATGGAGCGCATAATCTTCAACAATGTTTTGATGTGACAGAGCAGGTAATGAAAATATTATTTTACCAGTTATATAAATATAAAATCTGTCTTGAAGGAATGATATTGAAACCAAACATGGTGATTGCAGGAACAAAAAGTACAGTTCAAAACAGTAAAGATGAAGTGGCTGAAGCAACGGTAAATTGTTTGCTGCAATCTGTGCCTGCAGCAGTGCCTGCAATTGCATTTTTATCCGGTGGTCAATCTGCGAATGATGCAACAGCGCATCTGAATGCTATGAATAAAAACTTCAAAAACCGGTTGCCATGGATACTTACATTTTCTTTTGCAAGAGCTATTCAGCAACCTGCATTGGATGCCTGGAAAGGTGATGATGCAAACATAAAAGAAGCGCAAAATCTTTTATACCAGCGTAGCAAACTTGATGTGGCTGCAAGACAGGGAATGTATTAATACGAGTAAATGTGCGTTAGCTTTCTATTTAATCTTTCTAAACTCTTTATTTGTGCGGCTGCCTTTTGGCCGTAAAAGATAAAATAATTATTTATGGAAGAAGGTATTAAAGGCAAAGTGGTTGTCATTACGGGAGCCAGCAGTGGTATAGGCGAAGCGACTGCGCTGTTGCTTGCTAACCGAGGCGCAAAAGTAGTGCTTGGTGCACGCGGGCTCGTTAAGCTAAAAACTCTTGCCGACCGGATAAAAGCAGAAGGTGGCGAAGTGTCGTATATATCAACCGATGTAAAGAGCCGCGAAGAAGTAGCCAACCTGATTCAATTGTCGTGTGAACAATACGATAGGCTGGACGTGCTTATTAATAATGCCGGAATTAGTCTTCTTTCGCGCTTTGATGAACTACGTGTGGAAGACTGGGAAGAAATGATTGATGTAAATTTGAAAGGTGTGTTGTATGGTATAGCGGCGGCACTGCCAGTTTTTAAGCAACAGCAATCGGGGCATATTATTAATATCATTTCTACTGCCGGGATAAAGATTGTGCCGATGCAAGGCGTGTATGCAGCTACTAAAAATGCGGTGCGTACATTATCTGAAGCGTTGCGGCAGTAAGTTGGAGACAAATTGCGTGTAACAGGTATTTCACCCGGATTTGTTCAGGCCAATTTAGCTGAATCCATCAAAGACCCGGCTGTTAAATCATCTATCGTTGAAAAGATGCAACGTATTGCCATTCCGCCGGAGGCAATTGCCCGTACGGTAGCTTTTGCCATTGAGCAGCCCGCTAACGTTGATGTAGGTGATATTGTGGTTCGCCCTACAGCGCAGGATTGAATTTGCCTGCTTCATCATAGCACTTGTTGCGAAGGAAACGATAATTCAAATTGATAATTGCTCCGCATATGTCGTTCGTATTATGTTACGCGGGTACTCTTCCGGTAATGCGCTGGCTTCTTCCAGAACCGCAATTTGTTCAGCCATAAATATAATTGAAAGATCACCTAAATTATCCTTCAGTTGTGCAGCTGTATGTACGCCTAATATAGGGAACACCCCTTTTTGTTTCACCCAGGCAATGACTAACTGTCCCATAGTTACGCTCATCTCAGTTGCCATTTGTGTAAGGCAGTTCAGTATCGTTTGCTGGTGCTCATTTCTTCTTTACTGCTTCTTTTACAATAGCAGTGTTTAATTTATTACTTCTCACGGTTTACAGAAAGTGAAAGCCTTGATTTCAATGGGTTTCAGCGAAAGTAGTGATCTATTTAGTAACTGATTTGAATAAAAATTTAAGAGAAACAGGTGTTGTACTTGCGCAGCAGGCCTATAAACAATTTACTATTTCATTAGAAAGAAAATAATATTACCGAGATGCAGATCGCTTAACACTGCAATTTCAACGGTCTTTTTGATAGAAGAGGTTTTTCAAATTTCATTGCCAGTGTTTACTGCTTATTATCGCTTCATAAACAAAATGTGATGATTGCAAACCAGTCTAATAGTATGTAAAAGAATGATCAAAAATTTTATATTATAATTACTCAGAAAAGATTTTTTAAGTAAAAAATTTAAATTCAAGGATGTTTTAATATTATGTTTTTGTTACGCGCATAAACTTCATAATTACATCACAATTTGTTAATTCGTTTTTGGGCAAGTAGACTGTTGCACGCTGATACATTTGCCGCTTCATAAAAACAATTGTTATGAGGCAAGCACTACTTATTAAGTCAACCTTCTTATTATTATTTATTACATTTTTTGCATTTGGCCTGCGGGCACAAAATCAGGTTCGCGGTAGGATTATTGATTCTGCTACCAGTCAACCAATTTCAAATGCGACAATATCTTCCGGTAATCAGCATGCACTTTCTGATGCTGAGGGAAATTTTTCTATTAACGCACAGTCGGGCAGTACAGTTAATGTAAGTTTTATCGGTTACGATTCACAAATTCAAACAGTAACCGGGAATAATCTAAACATACTTTTAGCACAATCATCTCAGCAGTTAAATGATGTAGTAGTAACAGCAACAGGTATTAGAAAAGAATCAAGGCGCCTGGGGTATTCGCTGCAAACTGTAGATGCATCAGCATTTACAAAGGCCCGGGAAGCAGACCCGATCAATTCTTTGAAGGGTAATGTTGCAGGCTTAACTGTTAATATTACTTCAGAAATTGGTCATTCACCTGGTGTAATTATGAGAGGTGAAACAGGTGTATTATATGTAGTAGATGGTGTGCCTATCAGCTCAGATACTTATAATATAAATGCTGATGATATTGAATCTTTTTCAATATTGAAAGGACCAAGCGCAGCTGCATTGTATGGTTTTCAAGGGCAGAACGGAGCTATTATTATCAACACAAAAAAAGGAACAAAAGATAAAAGAGGTTTACAGGTAACGTTCAACAACAGCACGCAATTTAACAGCGGTTTTATAGCATTACCAAAATATAATGACACTTATGGCCCTGGTGATAATGGCAAATATGCATTTGGCGGGGGCGGCTCCAGCAGTGCATCTTACTTTGGCAACGGCGCAGTAGGTGTAGGTGTAAACGATTATGATTATGATGTATGGGGCCCGCAATTTAAGGGTCAGCTTTTACCGCAATTTGATGGTGAATATGATCCTAATCAAACCTACACAACCACCTTTGCAGATGGAAGTACCTACACAGGCCACGTAAAGCCTACGCCATGGATTGCACGTGGAAAAAATAATTTAAAAAACTTTCTGCAAACAGGCTTGCTACAAACGAATAGCGTATCAGTAAGCTCATCAACTCAAAAAACCGATTTCAGGCTTTCAGTTGGAAATACTTACCAGCAAGGCATTGTACCTAACACAAAGCTTAACAACGGTAACTTTACAGCAAGCCTTACACAAAGATTCAATGATAAACTGACCGCTACTGCATATATCAATTACAGCAGGCAATCAACACCAAACATACCGGATGTAAACTATGGGCCTAACAGTATTATATATAATATTATCATTTGGGCTGGTGCTGACTGGAGTGTTAATCAACCAAACATCCGCAATTACTGGCAGCCTGGCAAAGTAGGCATTCAACAAAATTTTGCCGAATATTATCGCTATAATAATCCATGGTTTATGTCATACGAATGGCTGCGTGGACATTATCAAAACAATGAATATGGATATATTTCATTAAACTATAAACTTAATAAAGACATAGACTTTCAGTTCAGACCCAGCATGACAGCTTATGATATGTTTAATTCAGAAAAGCTGCCTTATTCTGCCGATGTATATGGACGCGAACTGAGACAGGGAGATTACAGAGAAGACAGAAGATCTCTTTTTGAATCGAATGAAGAATTGCAGGCAAGGTTTAATCATAATAACTATTTCGGATTTTTAGATGTGTCAGCATTGGCTGGCGCTAACGTGAGAGATTTTAGATTTAATTCAGACTTTGAATCTACTAATTACCTTAATGTACCAGGCATCTATTCTTTTTCAAATTCTCAGGGAGCTCTTACCGGTAGCAGCTTTAATTCAAGCCTGCTTGTATTAAGCGCTTATTATTCTGTTGATGCAGGATACAAGTCTTACATTACTGCAAACGTTACAGGAAGAGTTGATAGATCATCGTCACTTCCATCAAACACGAACAGTTATTACTATCCTTCTTTTAATCTTGCAACAGTTGTATCGGAATATGTTCATTTGCCTAAAGTAATTTCATTCTTCAAATTAAGAGGCTCTTATGCAGAAAGTAAAGCAGGTGGCACCACTCCATATTTTTCTCCTAACGTTAGCGCTACACCTGCAGCAGGTTATGGGTATACTTATAACTCTCCTTATGGCGGGCCTACTTACCAGTTTAATCAAACTTATACCCAATCGCCCACTTATAGCAGCCAGAGCAGCGCTAAATATACTGATCAGCTTATTGATCCAAACATCATAACAAATAGTAGAAAAGCTTTAGAGTTTGGTGCTGATATAAGGTTCTTTGAAAATAAAATAGGTTTGGATGTTACAAGATATCATTACCGGGATGTTGGAATCGTAAGTCAAAATATTCCTCAATCAACAGGTTATGCTACTTATCTTACAAACGGCAATATATTTTCTAATGATGGATGGGAAGCAACGTTGAATGCAAAAGCCATTACCAATCCTAAAGGGCTTAGCTGGAACATAACTGTAAACTATTCAAGCTATGTAAGAAAGTGGATCAACAATTCCAATCCTGATAATTATGAATATAATGGTCAACGTGTTGATCTTGTGTATGGAGATGCTTTTGTAAAAACACCTGATGGCAAAATGGTTATTGATCCGGCAAGTGGTTTATACACTCGTTATTCTGATTTAGGCGTTTCTGCAAAAAAAGTGTATGGCCATTATGATCCAAATTTTATATGGGGTGTTGTAAACACATTTACTTATAAAAACTTTTCACTGCACTTTCAGTTTGATGGTGGCGTTGGTGGTGTACTGGAAGATTATGTAAGAAAGAAAACATTGCAGGGTGGCCGTCATATTGAAAGTGCTACAGGTGCATTTAGTGCAGCACGCCCATCAGATGAGGCAAATATAGCAGCTTATACGGGTGTTGGTGTTAATTTAACAGGAGCACCTATAGTATTGGATCCTATTACAGGTCAAATCATGAATATGAAAGATCTGACCGAAACTGCCAATACTACCAAAAGCCAGGTACAGCCTTTTGTTACACGCATGGCTTCTATACCTGATCTTGACATCATCAAGAAAACTTATGCAAAGTTAAGAGAAGTAACGATATCGTATAATTTACCACAGAATGTAATTGGCAGATCATTTATAAAAGAAGCAAGTGTATCATTGATAGGAAGAAATCTTTTATACTTTTTCCCGAACAAGTATAAAGATGTTGATGTTGACCAGTATACAGAAGATTCCGGCTCAGGCTTGCAAACACCTACGGTGCGCAGCTATGGCATTAACCTTAACCTGACTTTTTAACTCAAAAATCAAACAAAGAAGTTATGAAATATCTTAAATTTATTACGATGTTTTTTGCAGGAGCTATGCTTATACTATCCTGTAAAAAACAAATAGAAGAAAAACAGGTAAACCCTAACAATCCTGAAAGTGTACCTGCGCAGCAAATATTAGGTACGATACTTACAGATATAGCTGGAACAGGCAGCGCTGGTGATTTATCAAGCGATGCAGGCGATTTGGGTAGTATTAATTCATGGAGCAATGTACAGGCTTGGAACCAATATCATTGTCAGAATTATGATTATTACGGCAACAACATTTATTCGTGGACAGGTAATAACGCCTCTTTCGATCCTTATTTAGTAATAAAGAATGTTCAAAGAATGGACAGCGAATATACAGTAAGAGGAGGCGCTGCATTAAACCCTTATGAAACTATTGGAAGATTTATAGATGCTTATTATTATTATAATCTTGCTATGCTTTTTGGAGATGTGCCTTTAACAAGTGCTTTAAAAGGAGTTGCAGATTTTACTCCCACATACACTAGTCAAAAAGATGTTTTCAATTTTGTATTAAATGAATTAGATACAGCTAATACAGAAATGGCATCAATCATAGCATCCAAAAATTATTCTATTACTTCCGGTCAGGATATTTATTATGGCGGCGATCTTTCAAAATGGCAAAAAGCGGTAAACGGTTTTAAACTGAGAGTATTGATAGAACTCAGCGCTAAAGCGTCTGATTTTAATATTCCGGCGCAGTTTGCTGCCATTATAAATAACTCTTCTAAGTACCCTGTATTTACAAGCCAGAGTGATGATCTGCAATTTGTATATAATCCTGGTGCTTCAAACACTTATAGCACATATCCGTTTAATCCAAGCAATTTTGGTTCTATTGCACAGCGATTCAATGTGGCGGCTACTTACGTAAGTTTATTAACGAGTTTAAGTGACCCAAGAGTGTTTATTACCTGCGAGCCTGTACCTAATTTATATGATAGGGAATTTGTGTTAAATGGGTATAGTTTTGATTCAAGTTATACAAGTAAAGGAACTATTTTTCATTGCTATAAAAAAACTGATTCTATTGCAATAAAACCCAAAGTTGAATATGATAATAATACTCCCACCCAGTTTAAACTTTTCGTAGGAGCAAGCACCGGCGAACCACTATCTACTATGTATCCGAATGCAAGCGCAGGTAAATATTCATTCATAAACAGGAAACGTTACTATTCTAATTTTACCGGCGAGCCTGACGTATTGGTAGGTTATAAAGAATTGCTTTTTAATATTGCTGAAGGCATAAAGCGCGGCTGGGTATCTGGTAATGCAGAAAACTATTATAAAAACGGCATTACTGAATCCATGAAATTTTATGGTATTGATGCAGTTAGTGAAGCTTTCACTGCTTACTTTTTACCTAATGGTGCTAATTCTGTTGATCAGGTACAGCCTTATCCTTTTTCTTTTGATTTTGCAAATTATTATGCACAAAATTCAGTAAAGCTTTCAGCTACACAAGCTACTGCAATCAATCAGATAGTATTGCAGAAGTACATAGCCATGTTTGAAAATTCAGGTTATGAAGGCTACTACAACTGGAGAAGAACAGGGGTGCCTGCCTTTCAATCTGGCAGCGGTGTTGGTAATAATGGTGTAATACCGGTAAGATGGGCTTATCCTGTAACAGAGCAAACTCAAAATGCAAGTAATTGGAAAACCGCTGTATCAAACCAGGGTTTTAATGCAGACGATCTGAATCAAAAAACGTGGCTGCTTAAATAAAAAATTTCTTAGCAGTTTTTCTCATAATTCAAGCGATGTTTTTCTAAGCATCGCTTCTTTTTAAATTTCTCGATGAAGTATATATTTATTGCTTTTGTATTTTTTGTGTTGATTGATGTAACAGCATCAGCGCAGCGTAAAACAGAAAATCTTGTTATTATTACCTTAGACGGCTTACGCTGGCAGGAAGTTTTTAAAGGTGTCGATTCAGCTATTATAATT
>CAHJWK010000046.1 GCA_903642275.1 Chitinophagaceae bacterium | reverse complement strand
CGGCAAGATCATCCACATGATCTACATCAAATTTTGAATCAATATTGATATTGTATTTAACAGCAAATGGCATGATTGTTTCAATCATTCTTAACTGGCTTGCAGATTTTTTGTTATCTATTGAAGGCACAAAAATTTTAGCCGGCGTCTTAAATTTATTATACAAAACATCAGGCAAAGCCAGCGCACGGTTAAAGCCTTTACAGGATAAATTATCACCATTATCAGGCTTTTCTCCATGACGGATGATTACAATTCTCTGCACACCGCCTGAAGTTTTTTGTTGTGCATTACAACATATATTAATAAAAGCAGCAGCACACAAAACCGGTAAAATTTTTAAAAAATTTTTCATAAATAATATTGACATCAACTAAACATAAGTTAATAATAAATGCAATTTTATAACGATATTGTCATAATAAACCGGCACTTACCATTTTAAGTTAAACATTCACAATTCAGCAATTACTTTTACGGTTAATATATGGATTCACTGCGCGAACAATGGCTGATCTTAATTTCAACACCGGTTTATTTTATAATCATCGGGCTTGAGCTGTTGCTATCTCACATCAGCCACCGCAAAGCATATACGTTTAAAGATTCGCTTACCAATTTGTACCTGATGTTGTTTAATGCAGGTATTGATGCAGCGTTCCGGCTGGTTTATCTGGTTATACTTCAATACTTTTTTTTACGTGCTGTTACGCATTGGCAAAACGCTTTTGCTTACTGGTTAATATTATTACTGGCAGAAGATTTTTTGTATTACTGGTTGCATCGTTTTGATCATGAGATACGTTTTTTCTGGGCAACGCATGTTACGCATCACAGCTCGCAGCAATTAAATTTTTCTGTTGGATTTCGCTCTTCCGTGTTCCAGCCGCTGTATCGTTTCATATATTTTATTCCGCTGGCATGGATTGGCTTTAAGCCGCTTGATATTGTGTTCATGTATTCAGCCACGCAGATCTGGGGCATTTTTGTGCATACTGAAATGGTACATAAAATGGGCTGGCTGGAGTATATATTAATAACACCGTCACACCACCGGGTGCATCATGCATCCAATGCAAAATACCTTGATAAAAACATGGGCATGTTCCTGGTTTTGTGGGATAAATTGTTTGGAACCTTCCAGGAAGAATTGCCTGCCGAAAATTATCAGCCAATAAAATACGGCTTAACTAAAAACATTGAAAAGCCAAATGCGGTTACTATTGTTTTTCATGAATGGAAACAAATGTGGAAAGATGTTTTTCAAAAAGATATTACGCTGCGCCAGCGGCTTGGTTATTTATTCGGGCCACCCGGTTATAGCCACGATGGCAGCCGCCAAACCAGCAAAGAAATGCAGGCTGCAGAAAACGGAGAATCCTCTTCCGGTTTTGTACCGGATACACCCAACGCTGTTTTAGGATAACTATCAATTCATATAGCTATATCAAAGCCTGGTATAGCTATATCAAAGTTCGGTACAGCTGTATTGTAGTTGAATATAGCTGTATTGAAGTTCAGTATAGTTATATCAAGCCCGGTATAACTATATCAGAGTACAGTACAGCTATATTGGAGTTCAGTATAACTGTATTGAAGTTCAATACAGCTGTATTGCCGTTCAATATAACTATATCAGAGTCCGGTATAGTTATATGGGCTTTTGAAACAGGTAACTGCATTAAATTCACAATCTCACACTTTAAATAACAGTTGATACGCTGTAACTTTGTGCATCTTTTTTTGTTATTCTTACCACATATTAATTAAGGAATACGATTTATGAATTTATTTGATTTGCAGACGCACGAATTTACAGGAAGGCACATCGGGCCAACTGAAGCAGAAACAAAAGAAATGCTGAAAACGGTTGGTGTAAACAGCATTGATGAGCTGATTGATAAAACAGTGCCTTCATCCATTCGCATGAAAGGTGATTTGAACCTGCCCGGAGCAATGAGTGAGCATGAATATCTTCAGCATATAAAAAACATCTCGCTTAAAAACAAGCTGTTTAAAAATTATATCGGCCAGGGATATTATGATACGGTTACGCCTTCGGTTATATTAAGAAATGTGTTTGAAAACCCGGGCTGGTACACGCAATACACGCCTTACCAGGCAGAAATTTCGCAGGGCAGGTTAGAAAGTTTGCTGAATTTCCAAACAATGGTAAGCGATTTAACGGCGCTGCCAATTGCAAATGCTTCATTGCTGGATGAAGCCACTGCTGCGGCTGAAGCCATGACCATGTTTTTTAATACCCTTAACCGCGATCATGACCATATTGAGCGTGCAAAGTTTTTTGTTGACAATGAAATTTTCCCGCAAACAAAGGCGGTGCTTGTTACAAGAGCAACACCCATCGGTATCGAATTGGTTTTTGGTGATTATAAAACAGCTTCAATAGACAAATCTTTTTTTGGCGCCATTATTCAATATCCAAATGATAAAGGCTCAATAGAAGATTACCGCGGGTTTATTCACGAAGTGCATAACAACAATGCTTACGTTGTTATGGCAACTGACTTACTTGCGCTTACTTTATTAACGCCGCCCGGCGAAATGGATGCAGATTGTGCCGTTGGTTCTGCACAGCGATTTGGTGTGCCGCTGGGTTATGGTGGCCCGCATGCAGCATTCTTTGCAGCAAAAGATGAATTTAAAAGAAACATTCCCGGTCGTATAATCGGTGTAAGTGTAGATGCACAAAACAACCGTGCGTTGCGTATGGCTTTGCAAACAAGAGAGCAGCACATTAAGCGTGAGAAAGCAACATCAAACATTTGTACGGCGCAGGCTTTGCTGGCAAATATGGCAGCTATGTATGCCGTATATCATGGTGCAGAAGGCTTAAAGCGTATTGCAGAACGAATAGCTGTGCTAACACAAACAGTGGCTGAAAGTATTGCGGCACGTGGCTTTCAGCTTGTATCGCAAAGTTATTTTGATACAATAATAATTAAGGTTGATAATGCGGCAGCCATCGCTAACAAAGCACAAAAACAAAAAATTAATTTAAGATATATTGACGCAAACCATGTTGGGATTTCTTTGGATGAAACAGTAATGATTGATGATTTGTATGACCTGATAAATTGTTTTGAAAACGATGTTGACCCAGTTCATTTTGATATAGAAGAAGACGCAATGCCGCAACATGTTCCAACATTTGCAAAAAGAAATTCAGCGTTTCTGACACATCCTGTTTTCAACCTGCATCACAGTGAAAGTAAAATGATGCGTTATATAAAATCATTGGAGAATAAAGACCTTTCACTTAATACATCAATGATATCATTGGGTAGTTGCACCATGAAATTAAATGCAGCTACAGAGATGATGCCTTTAAGCTGGAATCATTTTAGCAAGATACATCCGTTTGCACCTGTTGAACAGGCTGCAGGTTATCAGCAAATGATAAAAGAACTGGAAGATTATTTATGTAAGATAACTGCTTTTGATGCATGCAGCCTTCAGCCAAACAGCGGCGCACAGGGTGAATATGCAGGTTTGTTAACCATTAAAGCCTATCATGAAAATAATAATGAAGCGCATAGGAATGTGATGCTGATTCCTGTTTCTGCACATGGAACCAATCCTGCGTCAGCAGTTATGGCCGGGATGAAAGTGGTTGTGGTAAAAGCATTGGATAATGGTTATATTGATGTGAATGATTTAAAGGCCAAGGCAGACCAACATGCTGCTAATCTTGCGGGAATAATGATTACTTATCCAAGTACGTATGGTGTGTACGAAGAAACTGTGAAAGAGATTACGGAAATTGTTCATCAGCATGGCGGGCAGGTGTATATGGATGGCGCCAACATGAATGCGCAGGTTGGTTTAACTACACCTGGTTTAATCGGTGCTGATGTTTGTCATCTCAACTTACATAAAACATTTTCTATTCCGCATGGTGGCGGCGGCCCGGGCATGGGGCCAATTTGTTGTGCTAAACATCTTACACCTTTTTTAGCTGGTTCATCAACAATCGATAATCAACGACCAATCATCAACAGCGTTTCCGCTGCGCCTTATGGTTCTGCTTCTATTTTACTCATCAGTTATGCGTACATTAGAATGCTTGGTAAAGACGGTGTGAAAAAGGCAAGTGAATATGCCATTCTTAACGCAAATTATATGCGTGCAAGGCTGGAGAATGAATTTGACATTTTATACTTAGGAACTAACGGTACTTGCGCGCATGAGTTTATTGTTGATCTCCGGCCGTTTAAAAAATCCGCAGAAATTGAAGCTGAAGATATTGCCAAACGTTTGATTGATTATGGTTTTCATGCACCAACAATGAGCTTTCCTGTGCCAGGCACAATTATGATTGAGCCAACAGAAAGCGAAGATAAAGCAGAGCTTGACCGCTTTTGTGATGCGATGCTTTCTATTCATGATGAAATAAAATTTATAGAAGAAAGAAAAACCGATAAAAAAGATAATACATTAAAAAATGCGCCGCATACACAGGCTGTTGTTTGTGCAGATGAATGGAATCATTCTTATACAAGAAAAGAAGCTGCGTTTCCATTATACTACGTTACACAAAATAAATTCTGGCCTGCTGTTGCAAGAATAAATAATACATATGGCGACAGGAATCTTATTTGCACCTGCGAACCTGTAAGCGCTTATGTGGGTGAAACAGTGGATGAATAATTTATAAGCAGAACACAATTGAGAGAAGCTTTATTCATAAAACGCAACAGGCAACGCTGGCAGCAGATACAGGATTCGCCAAGCAAACATCCTGATGAAATGGCAAGAGAATTCATTCAGCTTGCAGAAGACCTTGGTTACAGTAAAACATTTTACCCGCAAAGCAAAACCACGCAATATTTAAACGGTGCGGCTTCTCAAAAATACCTTGCTATCTATCAGAATAAAAAAGAAAAGCACAACCGCATCATCAGCTTTTTTAAACTTACGCTGCCTTTAATTATTGCAAAGCATCATCGCGTTTTGCTTATTACATTTTGTTTGTTCATGCTGTTTGTAAGCATCGGTTTTTTTTCAGCAAAGAATGATGAGACATTTGTGCGGCAGTTACTTGGCGATAATTATGTTGACATGACGTTGCAAAACATCAAAGAAGGCCATCCGTTTGGAGTGTATGGTTATGGCAATTCTTTTCTTTCGTTCATTTATATTTTCATCAATAATCTTGTTATTTCACTGCGCGAATTCGGCGGTGGTATTTTGCTTGGAATAACAACTATCAACAGCCTGATGTATAACTCTGTTATGGTTGGTGCATTTGAATATATGTTTTATAGTAATGGCTTATTGGAGAATAGCCTTCTTACAACATTAATACATGGTACCCTCGAGCTTTCAACATTTGTGGTTGCAGCAACTTCAGGTATTGTGCTTGCAAAAAGCTGGCTTTTCCCCGGTACTGCAAAACGCATTGATGCCTTAAAGCAAGGCGCAAAAGAAGGTGTCATCATTGCAATGGCAAATGTGCCTATGTTGTTCATTGCTGCATTTTTTGAAAGCTTTGTTACGCGCCACGCAGATATGCCTGTATGGTTAAAGCTGCTTATAATTGTCTTCTCGTTAAGTATAGTGCTTGGCTATTTTGTTATCTATCCGCTTAGCCTTAAAAAGAAATTAAACCCTGCTTATTCAACAAATGCGCTTATGTAAACTTCGCCGCAATTTTATTGAACAAAAGCTTGCCGTTTGTTTTACAGTGATGTGCTGTTTTTATACTGATGCTTCAGCGCAACATGATACAACGATTGTTGATACGGTAAGCTTTTCAAAGATTGATTCATTAACCGCACCGGATGATAATGATGCGTATGCTGATACTACCATAAAACATATTTATGATACATCTCAATATTTTTTTAACTGGAAGGCTAATTCTAATCAGCCTTACGTAAAAACTAAAATTATACAACGCAATCTGATAGATAATGATGTAAAGGCATTAAAATCAAACAAAGATTTTTGGTATATACCTGCGGTTGAAAAAATAGAAGCCCGATTAAAAACAGATACTGCATACAGAGACAGTTTATTAAAAGCAAGTATGCATGATATTAATAATAACGTGCAAAAAGATTTCAGGTTGCAACCATGGGTTCATTTTTTAACCTGGTTTATTATAATTGGAATCTTTCTTGGTGCAATCATTTACTTTTTAAGTCAGCAAAAGATAAGCTTCTTTATGCGGCAATCCACTTCATCAAATAATTATGTAAATGATGAAACGAATGACAATATTTTTCAATTATCCTATAATGATTTATTACGCAAGGCAGAACAGGAGCAAAATTACCGCGTTGCTGTGCGATTATTCTTTCTTCAAACTTTAAAGGTTTTAAGCGAAACAAACCATATCAAGTATCAGCCTGATTATACAAACTTTCATTATCTGCAACAATTACATCAATCAAACCTATATAATGATTTTGCAGCCTTAACACGCAACTATGAATATATATGGTATGGAAAGTTTGAATTACAGCAAGAGCTTTATAAGTCAATCAAAAATAATTTCCTCATGTTTCAATACAAGATTACATGAAAAAATTATTGCCATACATTGGTCTTGCATTGCTGGTTGTTGCGCTTGCATTTTTATTTGTGTATAAGCAGCCGCATCGCTTTGATGACAGGATAACTTTAAGCAATCATGATAAAATTCCGTATGGTACTTATGCTGCTTACAACCTGCTGCAGAAAGAATTTCCGCATGCTTTGATTGAAACAAACAGGTATGCGCCAGGCGAGTGGAAAACACTTTCAAATGATTCTTTAAAGCAGGTATTATTAATTATAACAAAGGTTTTTAATCCAACTGAAGATGACCTTGATTATTTAATAAATTTTGTACAAAAAGGTAATTATGTTTTTGTTTCGGCATTGCAAATGACCACAACGGCAACAAAATTTTTTAAGCTGAAGCAAATGCATCATTATGATTACGATGGTTTGATGTTAGGTGTACATCACGGTTTTAATCCTTTTGATTCAACTGGCTTCAACCTTGATTCAGGCAGTTTTAAAAATCCATTTTCTTACAAATTCCCCGGCGCAAATTTTACAAATGAACTTTCAAAAACCAACAGCGCGTTTACGTACAGCCTGGGTTATTCATCATCCTTAAATAAAAACCTGGTTGCTATAAAATCTATTAATGGTACTATCTTTCTGCATACCGCACCTGTTGTATTTACCAATTTCTTTCTTTTATATGAAGATAACAGGCAGTACTTTGAAAAGCTGATGAGCTTGTTACCAGCGGATACAAAAAAAGTGGTTTGGGATAACTATTATCTTTATAATTATCATGATAATAAACCACAACAGCAGCACGGATTGCTGTCAGTTATTTTAAAGTATGATAATTTCAGGTGGGCGTTCTGGGTTGCTTTACTTTTTTTGCTTTTATATTTTATCACAGAAGTTAAACGCAAGCAACGCTTTATACCTTCATATGCAAAACCAAAAAATGATTCGCTTGAATTTGTAACTACCATTGGAGACTTATACTACGAAAAGGGAGACCATAAAAATCTTGCAGAAAAGCTAACGCAGTATTTTTTAGATTATGTGCGCAGCAATTATAAAATTTCAACTGCAGAAATAAATAGTGTTTTTGCTAATCAGCTTTCTGTAAAATCAAATAAAAATATCAGCGATATACATGCTATCATAGAATATACTCATACCATTAATTTAAGCGACGCCATCACACAAAAACAATTGATGGATTACTATGAGGCACTGGAAAACTTTTATAAAAAAATATAATTATGAGCGAAGAAATTTTTGAGCAACGCATAAATTTAGATGAGCTGAGCAATGCAATGCATAAGCTTCAAACTGAGATAAAAAAAGTAATCGTTGGGCAGGATGATATGGTGCGTTTGATTATGACAGCCATTCTTGCAAATGGTCATGTGCTTATTGAAGGTGTGCCCGGCGTAGCAAAAACTTTAACGGCAAAGCTGGTTGCCAAATGTATGGAAACCGGTTTCAGCCGCATACAATTTACGCCAGATTTAATGCCAAGCGATGTATTGGGCACAAACATATTTAATCCCGGCACCGGCAAGTTTGAGTTTAAGCGCGGCCCTGTTTTCAGTAATGTTATTTTGATAGATGAAATAAACCGTGCGCCTGCAAAAACACAGGCAGCTTTGTTTGAAGTAATGCAGGAACAACAGGTAACAATGGATGGTGTAACGCATGTTATGAGCAACCCGTTTATGGTGATTGCAACACAAAACCCTATTGAACAGGAAGGCACTTATCGCCTGCCTGAAGCGCAGCTTGACCGTTTTTTGTTTAAGATACTTGTGCCTTATCCTACTGAAGAAGAAGAAATAAATATCCTGCAACGTTTCCATCAACTTACTGATGATAATGTGGTTAATATTGTTAGGCCGGTGATAAATGATGAACAGGTAATCAATTTAAGGCAACTTATAAAAAGCGTTGTTGTTGAAGAAAAACTGATTCATTTCATTGCAAAAATTGCTGTAGCAACACGTAATGACAGGTCAGTGTATCTTGGCGCATCACCCAGAGCAACAATTGCTATATTGAATGCAGCCAAAGCTTGGGCAGCTTTATTAGGTCGGGATTTTGTAATTCCTGATGATGTAATCTTTGTAGCAAAACCGGTATTGCGTCATCGCATTATTTTAACTCCTGAAAAAGAAATGGAAGGTGCAGCAGAAGATGAAGTGATTGAAAAAATTATTCATTCAATTGAAGTACCCCGATAATGTTCAGACGCTTTTTTTACTGGCTGCGATTTTATTTTACAAGGTTGTTTTATACAATCGGTGCTATAATTATCGGCTTATTTATACTTGCATTTTTTCTTGAGCCTTTACAACAAATTGCACTTGCTGCTTTATTATGTTTAATGATTGCTGCTACTTTAGATTTTATAATTGCTTTTGCCGGAAGCAAGCCTGTATCAGCCAAACGCTTATCCGCAGGGCGTTTCAGCAATGGTGATGAAAACAAAGTAACTATACAGCTTACCAATCATCGTTCTTATAAAATTAAGGTTGATGTTATTGATGAAATGCCGATGCAGTTTCAGCAAAGTAAAATTCAAAATAATATTACATTAAATGGTGATGAAATTTTTTCGTTTACATATACATTAAAACCACAGGAGCGAGGTGAATATTTTTTTGGTGCGATTAATCTGTTTATGCGCGGACCATTGAATATAGTTATTAGACAAATCATATTTAATGATGAGAAGAAGGTTATTGTTTATCCTTCTTATATGCAAATGAAAAAATACCAGTTAATGGCTGCCACCAATCAATTGCAGGCCAATGGTTCAAGACGTTTGCGTAAGCTTGGTAGCAGCCTTGAATTTGAGCAGATAAAAGAATATGTTCAAGGTGATGATTACCGCCGTTTAAACTGGAAAGCTACAGCAAGAAAAAGCAGTTTAATGGTTAACAATTTTGTGGATGAAAGAAGCCAGCAGGTTGTTTGTTTGATTGACAAAGGACGCAGCATGAAGATGCCGTTTGAAGGAATGACGTTGCTTGATTATGCAATAAATGCGACGCTTGTTTTAAGCAACATTGTTCTAATGAAGCAAGACAAAAGCGGTTTGTTGACTTTTGGAAAAAAAATTGACCAGTTTGTTGCGCCGGATAGAAAACCCGGGCAAATAAATCTGCTACTGCAAACATTGTACATGCAGCAAACAAATTTTATGGATAGTGATTTTGAAGCGTTATATATTTATATAAGGCATCATCTTAATCAACGCAGCCTGTTAATTCTTTTTACAAATTTTGAAAGCTTATACAGCATGGAGAGACAGTTACCTTATCTTAAAAAACTTTCCACTCATCACCCATTATTAATAATATTTTTTGAAAACACAGAACTTGTTTCATTGCAGGAACAAAAAGTGCAAACTACAGAACAGGTATATCATCAAACTATTACAAATAAATTTGCACAGGAAAAAAAACAGATTATAAAAGAATTACAGAAGCATGGCATAATGAGTTTACTTACACCACCGCAAAAACTTACTGCCAATACAATTAATAAATATCTTGAATTGAAAGAAAGACAAGTGATTTGAATATCTGATTACAAAAGAAATTACTAAATAACAATTGTTGAACATGAAAAAAATATCTTACCAGCTTATCTTTTCTGTTTTTACGTTATTGGTAATAACGACTTATGCACAAACAAGTAATTATAATTTTATAGCAGATAAATCAGGCACAGGCAAACAATCAATCATATTCATTCCCGGTTTTGCATGTTCCGGTAAAGTCTGGGACTCAACAAAAATTAATTACGAAAACAAATACACTTGTTATGCATTAACAATGGCAGGTTTTGCTGGTGTTCCTGCATTAGATAGTGCGAGTTTCAGCATCTGGGAAAATTCAATAGCTGCATATATAAAAGACCATAAATTAATTAAACCAATTATTATTGGCCATAACATGAGCGGCGCCTTGGCGATGGCTTTAGCCGCTGATTACCCTGATATGATTTCAAAAATAATTGTGGTTGATGCATTGCCCGGTTTAGCTGCAATGAGTAATACTTCATTTAAAACCAACCCGTCTAATGATTGCAGTAAAATGATTGCATAAATGAAAGGAATGCCTGACAGCCAGTTTTATAAAATACAGAAATTTACAGTGTTGCGCTTAAACAACTGATACAACTAAGATGGATTCAATAATAAGCTGGTCAATAAAAAGTGATCGTTCAACATTTGCAGGTATGTATTGCGATTTCTCAAGCACAGATTCAAGAGAAATTGCTTTAGTAAAATGTCCTTCATTTATAATGCTTGAGCCAATTTTTACCAACTACAAATCAGCAATTGATGAACAATTTAAAAATATGAAGACTGCAAATATTCAATATGCCACAAAAGGCTTACACTTTATTATGTATGATGACAAAGCTTGGTATGATAAAGCCTTGAGTAATTTTATTAATCAGTAATATCAAAATTATTCATAGTTACCATAATGAAGCTCATTATAATATAACATTGAAAAAACGCTGTTTTTTGAAATGGATTTTTTCTTTTTTAAAGCAGCGAGGTTTTTAAGTCTTACCACTGCTTTTACGGTACAAAGTTTTACATCAACCCATGCACCATTTATTTGTTCTTTGTCAGACAATTTATTATCCTGTACCTTATTCAGATCGTTCATAGAAATGGATATTTATATTATCGAAGGAATATTTTCTCTCTTTATTTATCAGACCGCTTATAAACATCAAAAAGGAATTAAAATTGCATTTTAATTGAAAAACTATAAATGGCTTTTATAGATTATTATAAAACTTTAGGTGTAAATAAGACTGCGGCAGAAGATGAGATAAAAAAAGCGTATCGCAAACTGGCACGTAAATATCATCCTGATCTTAATCCAAAAGATACAGAGGCAAACAAAAAATTTCAGCAGATAAATGAAGCCAATGAAGTATTAAGTAATGCTGAAAAAAGGAAGAAGTATGATGCTTATGGCGAGAACTGGCAACATGCGGAAGCTTATGAAAATGCAAAAAAACAACAACAGAATTCATCTCCGGATTGGGGTGAATACACCTATAGTAATACACAACAGGAAGGCAATTTTTCAGATTTTTTTGAATCATTGTTTGGCCATTCATCAAGTGGCAGAAGCAACCGCACTAAAAATAAATTTCGCGGAAATGATTATAATGCAGAATTGCACTTGTCGCTTCGCGAAGCATATCAAACACATAAACAAACCATCACTGTTAATGGCAAAAATATAAGAATTACTATACCAGCCGGTGTTGAAAACGAACAGGTAATAAAATTAAAAGGGTATGGAAGTGCCGGTATAAATGGCGGCCCGGATGGAGATTTATATATAACATTTGTAATTAGTGATGATGCTAAGTTTAAGAGAGTTAATAATGATCTTTATACAACCGAAGAAATAATGCTTTATGCAGCAGTATTAGGCGGAGAAATTATGATAGAGACATTAAGCGGAAAAATAAAGCTGAAAATAAATTCCGGAACACAAAATGATACGCGTATAAGAATAAAAGGGAAAGGCTTTCCTGTATATAAGAAAGAAGGTGAATTTGGAGATTTGTATATTACTTATAAAGTTAAGCTGCCTGTTAATTTAACCCCGAAACAAAAAGATTTATTTGAAGAACTTTCAAAACTCTAATATGGAAAATAAAGAATTGTTGCTTGCTGAGGATTGCTGCGCCAATTACAATGTTGAATACAACTTTCTTGAAATGTTACAACAACATGACCTAATTGAAATAAAAAGTATAAGTAAACAGCAATTTTTGCATGTTGATGCATTGAAAAAATTAGAAAGAATGCTTCGTTTGTATTATGACCTTAATATAAATATAGAAGGGATTGAAGCAATAAATAACTTATTACTGCGTATAAAAAATCAACAACAGGAAATTGTTTACTTAAAAAATAAATTGAAAATTTATGAGAGCAAGTAGTATTATCTGGTTACCTGGAACTTTCCTGTTTCAAGTATTTTACCACCTTTGTCTGTGAATTGATAAACATAAATACCACGGTAAAATTCGTTGGTGAATGCTAATGTAAGTTTGGTATTTGCCACTGTGCTCTCATACATTTTTTTACCGGTAAAACTATACACACTTAAAAAATAATCTTTTGAAATAGCATCAGCCGGGAATTCAAAATTTATAAATGATATAGCAGGATTAGGATAGCATTTTACAATTTTTGGCTGTAGACCGGTTGGATTACTCAAATCTTTTGTAAATGACTCAATACTTATAAACGTAACAATAAATGTGCTTATAAAAAGCAGTCTTTTAAAATTACGTATAATCTTTAAAGTAAAAGTTTTATTCATAAATCAGGTTAAAATTAGAACTATTATTGAGTTTAACCAACAATATGCCTATGTTTTAAAAAAATTATAACCAATTTTTGCAATTATTCAACATTGAAATCAATTGTTACACTATTAAAATTTAGGACATAATACAGCATCTTTAGTTGTATTATTCCTGTCAAGGAAACCCGCATATGTAAATGACACTTCAAATCCACCCCTGTATTGACTTGCTGCTTTTAACTCTGAAATATTTACGTCATAGCTGAATGCAATTGAAAAAGGATTATAATCAAGCTGCAAAACAGGAATAAACGCATCCTTCCAGCGCAGGTATCCGCCAAAATGTATGGTATATAGTGGTTTTGCATAATCATCACCAATTTTTCTGGAATAAGTCATGCCACCAATAGCTTCGGTATAATTTCCTTGTTTTGAAAAATCTGATTGTAATGTAATTGAGGAAACTTCATTTACTGATAAATTTACACCACCGGATAAAACCAGCTTGGGATTAAGCTCTACAGGCGGATTTTGATAGAATGAATTTTTTGGCCTGTTGAAATGATGGTAAGCTATACCTATAAAATAATAATCTGTTGCACTGCCTGCAATAGATGAATTGAATGAGAGTCCTAAACTACCATCCCAATAATGGTAGCTAAATTTTGTGAGCGTTTCGCCATCACCTAAAGAAGGGTTATATCCACTGCCATCGTATTCATTATTCGTAGTTATTTTGCTGCGGTCTATTCTGCGTTGCACATACCCACCCATAATGCCAAACGATAAATATTTACTTTTTTGATCGTTTAAAGACTTGTGATAATTTAAGGTAGGATATAAATTGGAAGTAGTGAAATTGGTTACGCCTGCACGATCATACAATATCTGGAAACCTGTTGTGATAAAATCGTTGCCGTGGCCAATAGGCTGTTTATACTCAAGATTTACAGAACCGGTTTGGTAAGGGGTGGTAACACTTTGCCACTGGTTACGGTAAACTGCCTGGAAGCGAATATCACCGGCAAAAAGACCGGCAAGTGATGGATTGCGTAATAAAGGTGCCTCAAAAAATTGCGAAAAATGAGGATCCTGCGCATAAGTTTTATATGAACAACAAATTAATAATAGTAAATATATAGGTAGAGTGTTTTTCATGCCACAGATATTGGATTTTAAAATATAAAAATATACATCTTTATTGTGTTTAAAAGGAGTAATCGGTTTTTTTAATGCTCAATGAAGTAATGTAACGTTACCCTTACTTGTAATTGTATTTCCGTTATCACAAAGCACATCAATTATATATACATATACATCGGGTTGCAATACATCACCTTTGTAAGTGCCATTCCAACCGTAGGACTGGTTATCAGGAACAAAATTATGTTGCTCATACACTAAACTTCCCCACCTGTTAAATATGCGAAACTCTTTAACAGTAAAACCTTTTCCTCTCGGGTAAAAATAATCATTCATACCATCATTATTCGGAGAAAATGTGTTGGGCATGTATAAGTTTTGGTCCTTACATAATACAGTAATTGTTATATTTTTTTCTGAAGTGCAACCTGTAATATTTTGCACTTTTACAGTATAAGTAATGGTTGCTTTTGCCGATGATACCGGTTGCGGACAATTATTGCAGGAAAGCCAGTTAACCGGTGTCCATTGCCAGGAAACAATATCATCTGAACCGGCTGCATTTATCGTATAATCGGTTCCTCCCTGGATGGTTACAAAACTGTCAGGAATTTGAATTTGCGGATAAGGAAACACATGAACAGTTGTTGTAATAGTGTCGCTAAAACAACGTCTTATATCGGACCCAATTACTGTATAAGCAGTGGTGGCGTTGGGGAATGAAGTTGTTTGTGTACCTGTAGCGGGAGAAACAAGATTAACCGGTTGCCAGGTATAAACATCTGCTCCGCTTGCTGATAAATGAACAATGTTTCCCACACATATACTGTCATTATTAATTAATATAATTTTTGCCGGTTGCACTACCTGAACCGTAACCGAGTCGCTTGCAAGACAGCCGTACTTACTCTTTCCTGATACATGATATATTGTTGTTTGCAATGGTTGAGCAAAAGGATTAGAGCAATCAATACAGGAAAGACTTGCATTTGTTGACCAGTTGTATGATTCGGCGCCAGAAGACGATAATGCAATGCTTTTTCCAAGGCATATTACAGTATCAATACCTGCATCTGTCACAGGTAACGGGTTTATTGTTATAGATTTCCTGATAGTATCTGCACAACCGGTAAAACTGCTTGCAATTAATTTTATATCAAATTTACCTGCAGATTTGTACATATAAATTAAATTTTGAACGGACGCTGAATCACCGCTACCTAAATACCACTGCCATTGTATATCAGGAGTAATATTATTAAGAATAGCGTTAAGTGTTATAGCAGAAAAAATACAGGCGCTGTCTGGTACTGCAACGTCAACCAAAGGTTTGGTCACTATATTAATATTTAAAGGAAGTATATAATCTGAAACACAACCTTTCTCAGTCATAACTATAAGTTTTGGATTATACAAGCCAGACTGCAGGTATGTATGAGATGGGTCAGTCAAACCTGATGAATCACCATCACCAAATTTCCAATTATATGCTTTAATCTTATCAAGCAAAGCTGTGCTTGAATCAACAAAATTTATTTTGAGCGAATCACAGCCGGTTAAATTCTGAGTTACGCTGAATTTAGCATCAGCACCATACACAAGAACAGTATCAGCATTTACAACTGGTACACGGCAACCACCTGAATCTACAACAATCAGCTGCGGCAAAAACTTTCCTGTTGAGGTATAAATATATTGCTGTGTGGAATCTGTTGAAGTTTGTGTTGCTCCATCACCAAAATCCCATATATAAGAAACTGTATTTTTTGCGCTTGCAGAAAATGAAGCACTTAAAGGATTACAGCCTGAAAAAGGTCCATAATTTAATGTTGCCTTCGGACCCTTTATCACTATATTTTTTGTAACTGTACTTTTACAGGAAGTGCCATAACCTTGTGCAGTTAACGTAAGCACATAATTGCCTGCAGTTGTATAATAGTGAATTGGTTTTAATTCATTTGACGTATTATCATCACCAAAATCCCACGTTAATAATTTATAATTTTTAGAACTGTCCAGGGGTTGTAAAAATGCAGGCGGACAAGTGAATAAACTATCCGGGATTATAAATGCCGCAAGCGGATCAACCACTTTTATAAAAGCCGGTTTGGTTAATGTATCTGTGCAATTGTTCTTATCTACAACAATCAGTTTTATATTGTATAAGCCTTGTGCATTATAAGCATGCTTAGGATTTGCATCTGAAGAAAAATTACCATCACCAAAATTCCAGTTATATAATTTTAAAATACCTGTACTTGAATCTGAAAATTGCAAAACATTTCCCGTACAGGATAGAGTATCAACATCAAAATATGCAACAGGGTGTGTTATATTTATTGCATTTGCATTTGCAGCACTGTCATAACATCCTAATGAATCTACCACTTTAAGAGATACCGTGTAGTAACCTGTTTGCACATAAGTGTGTGTAAAGGGTGATGCGGAAAGCGTATCGGGAGGAGAGCCATCGCCGAAATCCCAAATCCATTTTTTAATAGCATGGCTGCCATCAGAATATGATGAGTCAGTAAAAATTATGTTATCATTTGTGCAACCACTATTTAAATTATAAAAGCCGGCAGCAGGGCCGTTTATATTTAATTGTATTTTTTTACTAATAGTATCCAGGCATAAATTAATATCTTTTACTACAAGATAAGGCTTATAAGAACCGGAAAAAGCGTAACTATGATATACAGTATCAAAATGCGTATTGAAACCTGCACTCGTGCTATCACCAAAATTCCAATAAAAAGTTTTAATGTTAACGGGCTGATAATTGGTTGCAAAAAACTTTATAGAATCATACTTACAAAAATTTGATTTCAATGATTTAAAAGTAAAAGAAGGATGCTCATTAATTATGTGTAAAGTATCAGTGTTAACATAGCTGCAGCCGCCATTAGTTACTTTTAAAGAAACATAGTAAGTGCCAGTATCAATATATGTATGTTTAACATTCGGAGAATCTGATGTTGCACTATCACCAAATTTCCACAACCATGTTTTTGGGCTTATAGAGCTGTCTCTAAAATTATAGGTTAAAGGGTCAGAACATTGATAACTGTAATTATATCTTGCAACCGGCGGCTTAAGGTAAACATAATCAGGCCGCACAATTGTATCATAACAGCCATATTCTGAAACTATAAGTGTTACTGAAAATCTTCCGGTATCTGTATAAAAATATTTTGGATTTTGTTCTGATGAATTACCGCCATCTCCAAAAAACCACTGCCAGTCTGTAATATTCCCCTTTGAAGAATCACTGAAATGAATAGTGTTACCAGCACATGATACCAGCGGGTTAGCTGCAAATTTTGCGCTTGGTTTTTTACCAACTGATACGGCATTTATAATTGTAATGCTATCACCGCAACCTTTAGCTGTTGCAATAGCAAGTGTTACTGTATAAGTTCCAACAGTTGAATAAGTATGTTTAGGAATTGGATCAGTTGAAGTAGTGCCATCACCAAATGTCCATTTATAAGAAGTAATAGGATCTGGGGCAAATAAATCCGGATTAAAGGTTACTGTTTGTGGCGCACAACCTATAAAAGGAATACTATCTATACCAAAAATCTTTGGCGGCCCTAATTGGATAACATCATCACGCACCAGGGTGTCTGAACAACCGCTAGCGTTAAATGCAATTAATGTTACAGAATACTTACCGGCAACGCTATAGGTATGAACAGGATTACTTGAATCAGATGATGTTCCGTCACCAAACATCCATTCATATTGCACAGCGCCAGTCGTAACATTATTAAATTGCAATGTTACCGGATAAGTACAGGTTTCTTTATTACCGGTTACAGTAAAACCAGCAACGGGTTTTTGACCTGTTATAATAGTCTTTTTAAATACATCGGTACAATTTCCAAAGTTTGCAGTCAAGGTAACCAAAAAAGTATTGCCGCTACTATACAGATGCGATACAACATCACCATTTTGTGTTGTACTATCTCCAAAATCCCAGGTTTCTGTTATTGGTTTTGGTGAAGATGCATCTGTAAAAAGTACTGGCTCATTTATACAGGCATTTGTATAAGAAAAACCTGCTTTTGCTGAGCCTATTGAAATAACCTGTATATATACATCAGAACAACCATCCTGGTTGCTTGCAATAAGTTTAACCGTGAAATTGCCGCCGGTTTTATAAACATGTGTGGGATTAGTGGTATTGTTACCAGTTCCATCGCCAAAATACCATTGATAGTTTAATGCCTTGTTAGAAGATGATGTATTAGTAAAAGTTACTGTTGAAGGTGGTTTGCAAACATTAGTATAACTGTAAGTAAACCCGGCCTTTACAAGACCGCCGATTTTAATAAGATTTTTATTTTGAAATGTTTGCCTGCAACCAAAACTGTTTGTTACCGTAAGCGTGACATTAAAAGTATCTGAAACCGTATATGTATGCACAGGGTTTCTAAAACCCGATGTAATGCCATCACCAAAGTCCCAAATCCAGCTTGTGATTGTTCCCGAGCCGGGAATGCTTTTATCAGTAAAAGAAATATCTAAAGGTGCACAGCCTTCTAATGGCGTTGCGTTAAAGGAGACTGATGGATTTGCATAAACTGTAATAAACGCAGTTTTAATTATTGTGTTTTGCGCTCCTGATATTGTATCGGTTACTGTAAGTGTAATGGTGTATTTTCCTGGATTTATATAGATAGCGCCGGGATTTTGATCCGTAGATATTGCCCCGTTACCCAAATCCCAAAGCCATTTTGTAACATTACCGGTTGATGCGTCTGTGAATTTAACTGATAAAGGCCCGCAGCCTTGCTGAATCTGGCTTGTAAAATTTGCGATTAATTGTGAATAACCGGAAATTGCAATAACTGTAAGTGTGGAAAGACATAAGATCTTTTTAAAGACACACACTTCAGTAATCAATCTCATGGGTAAGAAATAAGATGCTTGCCAACTGCAAAAACAGCACCAAACCTATAACAATTTCAGCTACCTTAATAACGTTACGTTTCCTTTTAGCGGGATACTAAAACCATTTTCACAGATAACTTCCATCATATATATATATACGTCAGATTGCAGGTCTTTATTATTGAATTTACCATTCCATCCATCTGCTGAACTATTTGGCGCTGCATTATACCGTTCAAAAACAAGCTGGCCCCAACGGTTAAAAATTCTAAATGATTTCACATTAAACAAACCAGTACCTCTTGGATAAAATATTTCATTCACCCCATCATTATTTGGTGAAAATGTATTTGGTATAAATACACTGGTATTTTTGCATATTACTTCTACCGTAATCTGATCACGGCTAACACAACCGCCACCATTTGACGCAACTACCGAGTATGTGGTTGTTTGTTTAGGTGATGCAAGCGGCTCAGCTATAAAAGCATTATTAAGGCCTGCAACAGGTTGCCATTGCCAGCTGGTTATATCAGGTGAACTGTTTGAAAGCAATCTTACTGAGGCACCTACATTCAGCACTATTTCATCTGCAGGAATATTTACATGAGGTACAGGATAAGTTTTTATGCTTACATAACCGGTATCAGCAAAACAATTATGTTCACTATAGCCCACTACTTTATAAGTTAAGCTGGTATCTTTTGATGCTGTAAAAACAGGTTGGGCTGACTGGGGATTATCAAGATATACAGGCGGGTACCATTGATATTTTGCTGCACCAGATACTATAAATTGTGTTTTTTCTCCAACACATAAAGTATCACTTCCTGATACAGTAACCGGCGAAGGCTTTATAGGCTTTACTGTAACCAAGTCACTGCCTATACATCCGATTGCATCTGTGCCTGTTACCTGGTATGTAGCAACGCTATCAACTTTAATACCCGGAGATTGGCAATTAGTGCAACTTAACCCGGCACCCTGCCATAAATACTTAACAGCACCTGTAGCCGTTAACTGGTAAGCACTTTGCTCACAAACACTTGTATCAGGCCCGGCATATACCTTTGGAGCTGCATTAATTTTTATTGAATGCGAAGTTGTGTCTGAGCATCCTGCAATATTATTTGCAATTAACGATATACTATATGTACCTGCTTTTGTATAACTTGTACTTGCTGTTTGCCCGGTTGCAGATGAGCCATTATCAAATTTCCATTTCCATTGCAAACTATCGCCTGAATTATTTTTTCCTTTAAAATTTATTATTGCTGACGCACATGCTGCTGTATCTCCATCTATTTTTATAACTGGTGATGTTAATACAATAATTGGTTTTGATATATTGAATGTATCACGGCAACCAAGTTTTGTTATGGCTATAAGCTTTGCATTATAACTACCGGGCCTGTTATATGTATGTGTAAACTCGCTTGCATCAGATGAATATTTATCACCAAAATACCAGATATGATGTATTATTTCATCCTGAGATTGTGATGCATCTTTAAAAGTAATAGCAGCAGAATCACAACCTGAAGTACCTGAAACCGTTGCATTAGCAGTAACACTATATATTTTAATTGTGTCTTTACCGGTAATAGCCACCTTGCAACCAAGCGAATCTGTAAGAATTAGTTTAGGCAAATAAAAACCGGTATCATAAGTATGGCTGATTTTATTTTTACTTGTAATTTCTGCATCGCCATCACTAAAATCCCATGTATAAGTTTTAGTATGACTTGCCGCAGCTGAGAAGTTAACTTTTGCAGGATAACATTGTGGCAATGAATCATACAACAAATTGCCTGTCGGGCCTTTTATGATTACATTTTTTGTATTGCCTGCAGCGCAATCGCCATATCCTTTTAAATTCAGCTTAACTATATAAGTGCCCGGATAAGTATAAATATGACTTGGAGACGCCAAAGTAGAAGTACTGCCATCACCAAAGTTCCAGGTTATACCACTATAGTTGGTTGAATTATTTGTAAAGTTTACCTGTAAAGGCGGACAGCTTGAAACAGAATCACTCATACTGAATATTGCTGCGGGCTTGGAAACAATCAAAGGCTTTGAGGCAATACTATCTCTGCAGCCATTAACATCAACAACAGCCAGCGAAGGTATAAATACGCCTGATTTATTGTATCCATAAGATGGGTTGGTTAATGTTGATTGCGAGCCATCACCAAAATACCAGCTATAATTTAAACCATTGCCAATAGTTGTATTTTGAAAAGAAACCTGGCTGCCCGGGCAAACAATAGAATCAGACTTTAAAAAAGATGCATACGGATGCGTAATGTTAACATAGTTGTTTCTGCGCAAGCTATCAGTACAGCCATAACTATCTGTAACAAAAAGCTTGATTGTGTACGTACCTGTATCATTATACGTATGTGAAAAAGCAGTAAGGCTATTATAATCATGCAGTATTTTATCACCGTAATCCCATGACCATTTAACGATATTATGCAAGCCATCTGATTGAGACTTGTCTTTGAATATAATAGTACTGTCTTTGCAAACACCTGTTGTCAAACTGATAAAATCTGCAAGCGGGCCAAATACAGTTATAGAATCTTTTGAAGTATAAATATATGGGCAACCATTTAAATCTGTCATGGTTGCTGCAATCAAAAATTTACCAGTTACTACATAAGTATGATAAGCTTTTGTTGCACCTTTTACCGTGAGTATCGTACCATCACCGAAACCCCATTTTGTAGTTTTTACATTAGATTCATTTATACCTGTAATATCTGCAATTACATTGTTACCTCTGCAATAAATATTGCTTGCCAGGTACATTTCCCCGGCTTCATTAATTACATGAATTGTTTGCGTAGCTGTATCCTTACATGTTTTGTTTTCTGTATATAAGTTGACAGTATAAATACCTGCTGCTGCATAATTATGTACAGGATTTTTTGAAGTGTCTGTTTTGCCATCTCCAAAATCCCAGGTATGTTTAATATCAACAACAGAACTGTCTGCAAAATTTACCAACGTTTTATTAGTACAGTTTAATTTGAAATCAATATTTGCAAACGGTGGCAATGCATATAAAGCGCGTGGCTTTGTTAGTGTATCAGAACAACCATAATTAAAAGCAATCAATGTTATTTTATGGTAACCTGTATCATTTGGCTGGTAATAATAGTTTTGACCTGATGCTGAATCTTGTATAGTGCCATAGTTCCATTGCAAAAAAGTTATTGGCCCGTTGGTAGAAGCATTAATGAATTTTACTTTACTTGTTGGGCAAACTGTATCAAAGGCAGTTATAAAATTTGCTTTTGGTTTATGACCAACAAATACAGCATTGTTTGATACATGCACATCGGTACAACCATCCGGTGTTACAATAGTCACTTTTACTGTAAAAATTCCTTCTTTAATATAAGTATGTAATGGAGATGCGCCTGATGCGGTTGTGCCGTCACCAAAATCCCATACATATGTTTTTACAGGTGTGTTTATATTTATTTGTACCGATGGATTTATAGTAAACGGAATACAACCGCTATCTGGCAAGCTTGAAATATGTGTTATTTTTATGGGCTCAATATTTATATAATCAATCTTCTTAAAAATAGTTTGACAGCCATTTGAATTTATTGCTGTAAGCTTAACTGTATATGTTCCCACAGCTTTATATACGTGATTGGGATTTACATCCTGCAAAGTTGTGCCGTCACCAAAATCCCATATATATTTTACAGCATTACCGGTAGTTGTATTAGTAAAGTTTACACTTAAAGGTGCACTGCATTTGGTGGTATCATTTGCTGTAAAAGATGTTGAAGGTCCGGCAGCTATTGAAATTGTTTTTGTGATACTATCTGAACAATCAGCAGAAAATTTATTTACCAGCTTTACTGTGTAAGTACCGGTTTTAGTGTAAGTTTTTCCAGGATTTAAATCAGTTGATGATGAGCCATCACCAAAATACCAGGTATTGGAAACCGGTTTTGGAACCGATGCATTTGTAAAGCTGATAGTTTGGTTTGAGCAGGTGGCATCAGTATTTTGTATAGACGATGTTGGAACAGCTACTATAACCTGTGCTGAAGCTGTGTCTGAGCAACCACCTGAAGATTGAACAGTTAATAATACATTATAAGTGCCTGTAGAATTATAAACATGAGAAGGTGAAAAAGAGGTATTGGAATTTCCGTCACCAAAATTCCACAGGTAGGTTAATGTACCCTCCCCATTACTTGTGTTTTTGAAATTGGCTATAGCCGGCGTTTTACAAACATCAATAGAGCTTACTAAAAAACCTGCCGTAGCTCCATCATCAATGTGTATAAGTTTGGTTTTGGTAACTGCATTTGTACAGCCGTAACTATTAATTATTTTCAAAGTCACATTAAAAGTACCGGCTGATGTATATATATGATCTGTATCTGTATTATCTGAAACATTTCCATCACCAAAATCCCATAGATAATCGGTAATTGTTCCGGAACCTGCTTTGCTATCGTTTGTAAACTTTACATCTAACGGATAACAGCCCTGCGTTGGCGATGCTGTAAAATCAATTGAAGGGTTAGCGTAAACGGTTATATAATTTGTTTTTATTATTGAATCACTGCCACTACCATTTTTTACAACCAGTTTTATGGTATAAGTACCTGGATCAAAATAAGTACCGTAAGGAGTTTGTTTTGTAGATTTTGTACCGTTACCCAAATCCCAGTTCCATCCCGATGGGTTACCTTTAGACTCATCCGCAAATTCAACAACTAAAGGTGCGCAGCCACTTTGAATATTCGAAGTGAACTGCGCCTTTAACTGTCCGAACGACGGTTTTTCAAAAATTAATAATGTTATAAATGAAAATCCCAAACACAACCAGGTGCGGTAATTCATGGATATTGCTTTTGCTAATTAAAAATGACCTCACCTTATTTTGAGGGGCTTTAAAATTAAAACAGAAGGTACGCTAAAAGACTAAAAACGACTAATTTGGATATAAATTGAGCAGTAGATTATTTTCTAAAAAAATAAATTTGGCTTAAAAGTAACCGTTTTGAGTATTAACCCTTTTGAAGGTGGGGAAAAATCTGCATTGGTATGAACCTCTGATTGAAAGATATTTTGCAGTTCGGTAACAGGTTTATTTAGCCTTGCCAAACGCAGCATCGTGCCCGTTAGCGCTTTAACCATACCACGTAAAAAACGGTCGGCATTAACTTCATATTGCCAAACGTCATCATTAATTATCCAGGCTGAATATTGGATTTTGCAATTGAAGTGTTTTACCTGCGTATGCTTTTTTGAGAATGTTGTAAAGTTGGTATGTTTTAAAATTTCTTCAGCATATTGGGGTAATAATTTACTATTTATTGTATAAGGGTAATAATAAGATCTGTCGTAAAAAAAAGGATTTTTTTTTCTGCTGATATAATAACAATATGTTCTTGAGATTGCATCAAAGCGACAATTAGCATTAGGTTTAACAAGTAATATGTTTTTTATTACCACATCATGATGCAATAATGAATTAAGATGATAAATGTCTGATTGATGAATAGGTGCGTCACTATCAAAATGAAAAAAATTTTGCAAGGCATGTACACCTGCATCGGTGCGGGAAGAGCCGGTTAATTCAAACTCCTCTTTATAAAAAATTTTTAATGCGCGCTGAATTTCTGCCTGTATAGTATTGGCATTTCTCTGTACCTGGAAGCCACTATAGTTGGTTCCCATATATCCAACTTCAATAAAATAACGTGGCATAGATTTGTTTATCGCAACATTACCTCAAAGCGCTTTTTATAATAAGGATCTATTATCTGGCTTTCAAGTGTTACATAATTACCATAATCATAAACATGCTTATACAAGCCATCATATAAGTTGTAACGCCCGTCATCACTTGAAAACAGGTTGCCTAAAATTTTTACCTGGTCTGTTGTAATACATTTATTGTTTACATACCTAAGTGCTGTTTGTACCATATTGTTATCATTCTTCTGCACAAACATTTTACGCTTTATTTTGTCCATGTCATTATCAGAAATCATGCTGCTGCAATCCTGCTTTACAGCATTGCTTGTTGCAGGTTTACCATTTTCTGTTGAAGATGTTACAGTTATTGTATTTATAACATTGGCTTTATAGAATGGATTGTTAGTATGTGCTGTTGTATCAATATTACCGGAAGGTTGATTCAAAGCTGTTGAAGTTGTATCAGTAACCGGCTTATTAGCCGATGTTTCAGATACGCTTTGTGATTGGGTTGCAACATTACCAATACCGGAATCTGAAGGCACAAAAACATGAATAGTATCCGAACCGGCAGTGTTATCAACAAAGACCATATTAGTTCCTGTATCCAGCTTTGTTTCAGAAATTTTTCTTGGTGATGTATTAATCGCAGTTAATGTATTAACCGTAGCAGGCGTAAGTATTGATGCAGAAGTTGTGCTTGTATCAATCATTGTATTTACAGAAGCAGCAACTGTATCCTGCTTAAATGTACCCGCCGGTAAATCTTTTTTGGTAAGATTGGAATCACCCACCACATCTGAAAGCATATTTGTGAAAGCATTGTCTTCAATAACTCCGCTATTGCCAACAACAACTTTCTGTGTTTGCATGTTCCGTAAAGCCCATCCTGTGCCCGCAGTATTTTCAAGTTTATAACCAACATCTTTTTTATTAATAATGCATTTAAAATTCTGGTCCGGAAATTTGTTCATGGGAAAGCTGATCGTGAAATCATAAGTGCCGTCAGTAAGCTTGGGTATAATAATATAACCGTAATCTGAAGAGCTGAATACTTTGCCATTTAACACAACAGCGAATGCCTGCCTGTCTTCACTTTCAACATAAATAAAATGTTTTTGCTGTGCATATGTTTTAAATAACACCAGACTAAAAAAATACATGAACACCAACTTTATACAATACTTCATTCACTTTAATTTATTACTTGCGCAAACTTAAACATAAAATAAAAAATGCAGTTTGCTATGCCACTGTTTTATGCATTTAACCATTTATACTTTATTTAGATTGGCAATACATCTGCCTTTATTTTTGTGCACTTTAAAATTTCTACATGAAAAAATATTTATTATTTCTATCACTGATAATTTGCTCGGCAACTTTTGCGCAGGGTGATGCCGCACCTGCGGACACATCCTGGAAACATATTTATCGACCTGAAGCAACAAAGATTAATGACTTGGTTAATACGAAGCTGGATGTTAAGTTTGATTACAGTAAATCCTATATGTATGGAAAAGAATGGTTAACCGTGCATCCGCATTTTTATCAAACAGATTCTTTAACGCTTGATGCAAAAGGCATGAACATTAATGAAGTATCGCTGTTTGAAAACGGTAAAAAAACACCTTTAAAATATGTTTATGATGATAGTATGTTTCTGCGCATTCATCTTAATAAAACATATAAGGCAACTGAAAATTATACTATCTATATTGATTATGTTTCCAAGCCAAATGAATGGGATAAAGAAAACGGAAGTGCTGCTATTGCCGGCGCAAAAGGTTTATACTTTATAAACCCGATGGGTACTGAAAAAGACAAACCAACGCAGATATGGACACAAGGTGAAACTGAGCATAACTCAGTGTGGATGCCAACAATTGATAAGCCGAATCAGAAAACAACTGACCAGATTACTATGACGGTTCCGGATAAATACGTAACACTTAGCAACGGCCTTCTCATCAGCCAAAAGAAAAATACAGATGGTACAAGAACAGATGTGTGGAAGATGGATTTGCCACATTCTCCTTATTTATTTTTTATGGGAGTTGGTGATTATGCAATTATTAAAGATAGTTATGAAGGCAAAGAAGTGGCGTATTATGTAGAGAAACAATATGCACCTGTAGCACGTAAAATTTTTGGTTTAACACCGGAGATGATAAAATTTTATTCGCAGCGTTTGGGTGTTGATTTTGCCTGGCAGAAATATGACCAGATAACCGGACGTGATTATGTAAGTGGTGCAATGGAAAATACAACTGCAACCTTACACAGTGATGCTGCACAGCAAAATGCACGTGAATTAAAAGATGGTAATGGATGGGAAGATGTTATTGCACATGAATTATTTCATCAATGGTTTGGTGATTTGGTTACCTGTGAAAGCTGGAGCAACATAACCGTAAATGAAAGTTTTGCTGATTTTAGTGAAACGCTTTGGAACGAATATAAATATGGAAAGGATAAAGGCGACATGAAGAATTATGATGACATGCAGGGTTATCTTAACAGCAATAGCGATGATAAAACCCTGGTAAGGTTTTATTATGCGGATAAAGAAGACGTGTTTGATGCAGTAAGCTATCCTAAAGGCGGCCGCGTATTAAATATGTTGCGTAATTATTTGGGCCAGGATGCATTCTTCGCATCATTAAAAAAATATCTTACTAATAACAGGTTTAAGAATGGCGAAGCACAGCAATTGCGTTTGGCTTTTGAAAGTATTACCGGGCAGGATTTAAACTGGTATTGGAACGAATGGTATTATGGCAAAAGTGAACCAAACTTAGATATAAGTTATGTGTATAATGATACTGCACATACAGCTAAAGTAATTGTCCAGCAAAAGCAAACACAGCAGGTTTTTAAGATGCCGGTTAATATTGATATTTATAATGGCGCTACTAAAACGCGTCACCAGGTTTGGATACAAAACCCTGTTGACACGTTTACTTTCAGTTATACAACTAAACCTGACCTTATAAATTTCGATGGTGATAAAATTTTGCTTTGTCGCAAAACAGATCATAAAACTGTTGACAATTTTAAAGCGCAGTGGAAGTACGCACCTTTATATGTTGACAGGATTGAAGCGCTTGATTATTTTGCTGATAATAAAATGACGTATGAACTAAGCCTTGGTTTGAATGATAAATTTTATGGTGTAAGAAGTTATGCGCTTGACAAACTTGCAGCAGATTCAGGTATTTTAAACAATCAAATAATATTAGCACAAGTGCAGCGGATTGCACTGAATGATGAACATAACAAAACAAAGTCAAGAGCAATAGCAATGCTGGCTGCAACGAAAGATGCACAATACAAGCCGATTTTTGAAAAGGCTGTAAACGATTCTTCTTACAGCGTTGCCGGTGCTGCATTAAAAGGATTAATAAATTCAGATAGTGCCAATGCATATGTACTCGCAAAAAAATATTCAACTGATGCAAAAGGCGATTTGGAAGACGCAATTGCAAGTATATTAATTATTCATGGCAGTGAGGAAGATTATGATGCCGTCGTAAAAAATTATGATGCAATGCCGCTTGGCCAAAGCAAAGTAATCGCAACGCCACAGTTTTGTACTTATCTTTTAAAAATAAACGATGCCCTGAAAATTAAAGCTGGTGTTGATAAAGTAATTGCTTTCAGAAACTTAATTCCACAAGCTTACAGAGGTTTTACGGATCCGGTAATTAATGGAGGTTTACAACAGATTGCAACAGCAAAAGGCGGAGATGTTCAAGCTTATATTCAAACGCAAATGAAGTAATCAGTTAGCATACGCAAAGAAAGTCTTGTTGTAACAGCAAGACTTTTTTTGTTTATGATGCCGGGTGTGTGCAATATGCTATTGTAACTTCTTACAGTATAATAATGCAGTGTGCAGGATGTTACTGCAATTTCTTACACTATGATACCTCAATGTGCAGTATGTTACTGCAACTTTTTACAATATGGCAATGCAGTGTGCAATATGCCATTGTAACTTTTTGCAGTATAGCAAAGCAGTGTGCAGTGCGCCTTTGTCTTTTTTTGCAATATGGCAATGCAGTCTGCAGTATTTCATTGCATCTTTTTACAGTACAAAAAAGCAGTCTCCATAGTGACTAATCAATCTTTTGACTAGTGCAATACATGCCGTATAAGCCTGGTAATTTTTTGTTGGATGATTACATTCTTTCTTTAATACGTTTTTTTATCAGCCACCAGTTTACAGGATATGCTGTAACAAATCCAAGCATCATAGCAAACTGCATAACGAACCAGAATAAAAATGTAGTTGCTGATAAATTATGTTTAAAGATGATAATGTTGCAATTGCCATTCCGCCATACATGCTCACCTGCCATGCCATTAACGAAAGTGCATCAGCCTTCAGCGCAGCTTTTAATGCATCTTGAGATGATATTTTTTTCATGGGCTTGATAGCATAATACTGAAAGATGATGCCCATGATAAATGCAAGTATAAAATCAACAAGCCAGGTCCCATATAAAGTGCTGCCAAACAAAACAACCGGGAAAAATAATAACAGGCTTTCCGCAATTATATCACCCAGTGTGCAGCCACTGCCACAATGCAATGCACCGGCTACAACGCTTTGCCAGAAAGGCTTTTGCGACATTTGAATTTTTTTGATTGTTCACCTGCATCATCATTTTATGTATTGATCTTCTGCCGATGATGTAATAAGCAAGTAATGCTAACGGACCGGCATACAGACCTGTAACCGGCCACATAAAATTCATGATCATCATGTGTTGTTTATTGCCTGATAAATATCAATCAATATTATATCAAACATAAAAATCCAAGACCGATAGAAACACGCGATATAATTTCCAGGTTATTCATCAGTTACATTTTCATCTTCATAACGCCGGGATAAATTCTTATA
>CAHJWK010000045.1 GCA_903642275.1 Chitinophagaceae bacterium | reverse complement strand
TTTTTTGCATAATGGACAGTTTTAAAATTAAAGTTTTTACTCTATTCTAATCCTGCCGAATCTTGGGTACGCTTACAATATGATTTACAGGTTGCAATTTCAAAAAGATTAGGTGTAATTTAAAGTTAATACTTTAGACGAATAACAGCTTTATATAGGTATATACTTCAACAAACTGGCATAGATGCCTTATGTATTGTAACTAAGGATATATAATATTCAATAAACAATTAAATTATCAGATTATTAAATCGATTTTGTTACTTTCTGTATTCTATTACGAGAGCTCGTTATTTTGCCGATGAAATTATGGTAGATGACGGAAAGAAGATAACTACGAGAAGAGTGCGCGTTTGTTTGAAGGAGAGAGTGTACCCTTAGTGTTTTAAAGGAATATGAGCTAATAGCAATTCATGAGCTTTGAAAGAATGAAGTGCAATCAAAGTTTTAGCAAGTAATAAACATTATTGGAGTTGATTTACATTCAATCATCATAGTGCATATCTTACATTTGAAATAAATCTTATCAGCTATGCCACACATTGACTTGCCGAAAGGATACCCTGGTATCCGTAGCTTATTTATGTTTAGCCCCGAAACCGCTCAACCTTTAAATGCTTTAGTACAAACGTTGTTGCATGATCCATCAACTTCAACACTTACACCAGGTGAAAGAGAACTGATTGCTACTTATACTTCCAGTCTTAATAAATGCAAATACTGCGCTTCAACACACGGTGCTATTGCAAAATACCAGTTAAATGAAAATGAAAACGTTGTACAGGATATGCTAAATAACAATGTAAGCAATGCTGATATAAGCGATAAGCTAAAAGCTTTATTACCTATTGCTGCCAAGGTGCAGGGTAGCGGAAAGAGTGTTACAAAAGATGATATTGATTACGCCAAACAACACGGTGCAACAGATAAAGAAATACATGATACGGTGCTGATAGCAGCTGCGTTTTGTATGTTTAACAGGTATGTGGATGGATTAGCTACATGGGCACCTGATGATGCTTCTGTATATGATGCGATCGGTAAACAACGTGCTACGGAAGGTTATATGACAAAACCATTCCTTGTAACTCAGCCAGCTTAATTAAGCATAGGCTATGCCATACATAAACAAGCAACGTCAATTCATTAATTTTCTTTGATAAGAGCTATTAAAGAATTGGTTTAGCACGCGTTTCAAACCTTCTCACCACCTCTAAAATCGATTTTAACGACCATAGAACGAGTGTTTACTTTTTGATGTGAATTGTACAATGAAGATGATTACTTGAAGATTGAGCGTTTAATTGAGTGAGAGAGTAGGTAAATTTCAAATAAAGAGAACGAATCTGTTAACACGCTAACAGATTTGCCAAAAGATAAATTTCAAGCTCTAAGACAACCATAATATAATCAACAACAAAAGAAAGTATGAAATAATAAAACTACTACTTACATTCTATTTCTCTTAGTTGAAATTTATCGTCGTTTAAACCTTTGCTTTGCAAATAAGCATACAGTTCCCCGGCGTCTTTTCCACCAACTTTTGCGTGATGCAATAGTGTATAACGGTGTGGTCCTTTCCCACTAACCAGTTGGGGGTAAGTTTCTAAGACAGGTTTTACCAATTCTATTTTACCAAGCATGGTTAAAACATACAACATAACTCTAGCTCCTAAGTCTATTAAGTAATTAGCTATTTCTTTATCACCGACGTGACCGGCACCTTCAATAGCCGCTTCATAATCGCCATTGCCCCAATCAAACTTAGTATATATTAGATTTGGACAATTTTTTAGCATGGCCTGAACTTTTTAAAGAAGATGACACCTTACAATAAATAGGAGCCTTGCCGTCTGCGTTTGTTTTTGATAAAAACTGATAAAACGATACTTTATAAAAAGAAAATTGGTTTTGTTATAATAAATAGTGTGAGAAAAGGTAAAAACTGAAAAAATGCCATTGTCAAACAATTTTTTTTAGTTTCAAGAGGTAGAGAAATGGAGACCGACTTTTCAGTGATTTAAATAGAATTAAGGTGGTATGTAAAACAAAAAAGCACATGAATAATAGAATTCAGGTGCTTTCGCGGCAAAAGATGCCAAAAGTAGTGACCCGGATTGGATTCAAACCAATGACCTACAGCTTAGAAGGCTGCCGCTCTATTCAGCTGAGCTACCGGGCCTGATTAAGCGCGAAAATAATTTTTAATTAGTTTGCAGCCAAACAACTCTATGAATGTTGAGATTGAAGCCAGTTGGAAAAAACAATTGCATAGCGAATTCTCTAAAGATTATTTTGAAAATATTGTCGCTTTTTTAAAAACTGAAAAAGCGCAGAATAAAATTATATATCCGCCGGGCTCATTGATATTTAATGCCTTTGATAAAACTCCTTTTAATATATTAAAAGTGGTATTGCTTGGGCAGGATCCATATCATGGAAAAGGGCAGGCAATGGGTTTATCATTTTCTGTTCCAAAAGGTATTCGCCAGCCACCATCACTCATAAATATTTTTAAAGAATTACATGATGACGTTGGTATGCCAATGCCTTCCACCGGGGATTTAACACCATGGGCTGAGCAAGGTGTTTTGTTGCTGAATGCTGCGCTTACAGTAAGAGCGGGTGATGCAAATTCTCATGCAAAAAACGGCTGGCATCAATTTACAGATGCTGTAATAAAAAAAGTTTCTGATGATAAAGAAGGCATTGTTTTTTTATTGTGGGGAAGCTTTGCACATCAGAAACAAGAGTTGATTGATCAAACAAAACATCATGTATTAAAGGCTGCGCATCCATCGCCATTCAGTGCTGATAAAGGTTTTTTTGGTTGTAAGCATTTTAGCAAAACAAATGATTATCTCATTAAACAAAAACAGGAACCCATTGATTGGAAAATTGATTAATGCAAGGCATATAACTTTGTAAATCTTATAAAAATTACTTTATGGAAAAAAGAGTCATCGGAATTGTATTAACTATACTTGGTATTATAGGATTGATATACGGAGCAATTTCATTTGTGCAGGGCAAAAGTACCGGTCATGATATAAAGCTTATAGTTGTTGCATTTATTTTAGGATTGATATTCTTCGCATCAGGTATTGGTCTTATACGTAATACAAATGATAAGGCTTCATAAATTATTTGACCACTAATCCAACCGGTAAAACAATTTTTCCATACACCTCATTCAACAACACTGCAGCACCAGTATAAATCGCTGATAAACCGCAAACAATGCCTTCATAACCTGTAAATGTTTTAAGCGTTGTGTTGCCGGTAGCATCTCCTGCAGCCAGTAAAAAGAAAAGTATAGTTAATGTGGCAAACACAAACTGTAAAGCTTTACTTATGCGAAACGTACCGATAAAAAGTAATAATGTAAATATGCCCCACATAATTAAATAAGTAATCATTCCTGCTTCTGAAGCAGCAGGTATCCAGCCAAGCTTTGGCATAACAATTAAGCCAACTAATGTCATCCAGAAAAATCCATAAGATATAAAACCGTCATGCCAAATGTGTTGTTCTTTTTTGATTCAAGAATTCCGGCAATTATTTGTGCTAAACCACCATAAAAAATTCCCATTGCCAATATCATTGAATTCATTTCAAATAGGCCGGCGTTATGCAGGTTAAGCAAAACAGTCGTCATACCAAAACCAAACAAGCCTAATGGCGCAGGATTAGCAGAAGTATCTTTGATAGTAATGTTAGATTGATCCATAAAATAGTTTATGCGATGAAAGCAATTCAATCAATAGCAAACAAATATATAGTTTATGCTAAATAAATTATTCTGATTTCAACCTTGTATTTAAATCCAAATCAAATTCTTTTGCTGTTTCTTTTGCAAGCTCATAACCGGCATCAGCATGACGAATTACACCAATTCCCGGATCATTTTTCAACACACGTTTTAATCTTCGTTCAGCCTCATCGGTTCCATCAGCCACTATTACCATTCCAGCATGAATGCTGTAACCCATGCCAACACCCCCACCATGGTGAAGGCTGACCCAGCTTGCACCACCGGCAGTATTCATCAACGCATTTAATATGGGCCAATCAGCCACAGCATCGCTGCCGTCTAACATAGATTCTGTTTCACGATTGGGTGAAGCAACGCTGCCGGTATCTAAATGATCACGCCCGATAACAATCGGCGCTTTTACTTTGCCTGTATTTACCAACTCATTAAATGCAAGGCCGGCTTTTTCTCTTTCGCCTTGTCCGAGCCAACATATTCTTGCGGGCAAACCCTGGAATGCAATTTTTTCTTTAGCGAGCTTTAACCAGCGTTGTAAAGACGTATTCTCAGGAAACATGTTTGCAATTACTTCATCTGTTACAGCAATATCATTTGGATCGCCGCTTAATGCAGCCCAGCGAAACGGGCCTTTGCCTTCACAAAATAATGGACGTATGTATGCAGGTACAAAGCCAGGAAAATCAAACGGAGAATGTTTATTTATAAATGATGTATTATGTTGCTCAGCATATTCTTTTGCACGGGCACGAATATTATTGCCGTAATCAAAAGTTATTGCGCCTTTATCCATCAATTGCAACATCAGATCAACATGTTTATACATGCTGTAATAAGCATAATCAATATATTGTTGAGGATTTGCTTCGCGTAAAACCTTTGCCTGTTCAAACGATATCTCATGCGGCCAGTAACCAATCAACGGATCATGCGCAGACGTTTGGTCGCTTAATGTATCAGGAATAATATTTCGTTCAATCAATTTTTCCAAAAGATATACGGCATTGCACAACACACCAATACTTTTTGCAACGCCACCTTTTTTATATTTTAATGATGCATCAATCGCTTTATCTATATCAATAAATTTTTCATCAAGATATTTTGTTTGAATACGTTTATCAATGCGCCATTCTTCCACTTCAGCAATTAAAGCAACGCCATCGTTCATCGTGATTGCCAACGGTTGTGCGCCACCCATTCCGCCAAGACCGGCAGTAACATTTAATGTGCCCTTTAATGAGCCGCCAAAATGTTTATCTGCAACAGCAGAATAGGTTTCGTAAGTGCCCTGAACAATTCCCTGCGAGCCAATATAAATCCAGCTTCCGGCAGTCATTTGTCCATACATCATCAGGCCTTTTTTTTCAAGCTCATCAAAGTGTTTCCAGTTTGCCCAGTTAGGTACAAGCTGCGAATTGGATATTAAAACACGCGGTGCGTTTTCATGCGTTTTCATTATACCAACAGGCTTGCCGCTTTGTATCAACAAGCTTTCATCATTTTCTAAAATCGTTAATGCTTTAATTATATTATCAAGTGCTTTTATATTTCTTGCCGCTTTGCCACGACCACCATAAACAATTAATTCTTCAGGCTTTTCTGCAACATCAGGATCAAGATTGTTTAACAACATGCGCAGCGCTGCTTCCTGTATCCAGCCTTTGCAATTAAGTTGCGTGCCTGTTGGTGTTTTGTATTTTGATAATGTTTGAACCATAATTTAATTTGTTTCACTAAAACATATCTAAACAAGTTCAGGATTCAATTTCCATCAACTTCTCAAATACAATTTCATATTCTTTATTGGTTGCATCAATTTTTTGTTGAACGGATTTATACCTGTTTTCCAGTTGCAAAAATTTGTTTTTATCAGAATAATTCTCCGGTATAGAAAGCCCTTCTTCAATTTGTAATTTTTCTTTATTGAGTAGGTTTAACTGCTCTTCAATTTTGGCTAACTGTTTCTGCAACTTTTGTACTTCGTTAGAGGTTTGATTTTGTGGTTTATTATTTTGGGTTTTTATTTCTGCTGTTTGACTTTGTTGTTTTACTTCTTTCTGTTGACTCTTGACATTCGGTTGAGAATTATTTGCCTTTGCCATTCTTTCTTTCCATTCAACATATTCCTGGTAACTGCCTTTAAATTCCTTTATTTCATGGTCAATAATTTCCCAGATTTTATTGGCTGTTTTTGAAATAAAAAAACGGTCATGACTCACCAAAATATAACTGCCTTCATATTTGTTTAAAGCCTCACTTAGTAATTCAACACTATGCAGGTCCAGGTGGTTGGTTGGCTCATCCAGCAACAAAAAATTAGAACGTGAAGCAATAACTTTCGCCAAAGCCACACGTGCTTTTTCGCCACCACTCAACACTTTTATTTTCTTCTCCACCTCATCACCACCAAATAAAAAGCAACCTAATAAATTGCGCAACTCCTGTTCAGTTTTTCCGCTGCCGGCAGTAGCTAATTCTTCAAGAATAGTATGATTTACATTCAATGCTTCAAGCTGATGTTGCGCATAAAAACTTTCATCAACGTTATGCCCCCAGTTTCTTTCGCCATTAAAATTTTCTGTTCCTGCAATTATTCTTAATACAGTTGATTTACCTTTTCCATTTGCACCAATTAAAGCAATCTTATCTCCACGATCAATTTCAGCTTCCGCATCTTCAACAATATTATTTTCACCAAAAGCTTTTGTTGCATGTTTTAAAGATGCAATTATTTTTCCCGGTTGTTTATCAACCTTAAAACTGATATTAAGATTCGGCCGTTCCAGTTCAGCATTTTCAATTTTATCCAGTTTGTTTAATTTTTTCATCAAGCTTTGCGCCATGGCAGCCTTGCTGGCTTTGGCTCTAAAGCGTTCAATTAATCTCTCATTCTGACGAATATAATCCTGTTGGTTTTCAAAAGCACGTTGCTGTATTTCGATGCGCTGATCTTTTTCAGTCTCATAGTAATCATAATTACCTGAGTAAATATGCAATTGCTGCTGGTACAGTTCAACAATTTTTGTAACCATGCGATTTAAAAAATATTTATCATGGCTAACAATTACAACGCTGCCTTTATAATGCTGCAAATATTTCTCAAGCCATTCAATTGACGGTAGATCCAAATGGTTTGTTGGTTCATCCAGCAACAATAAATCAGGTTGCTGTAAAATCATTTTTGCAAGCAGCACACGCATGCGCCAGCCACCGCTAAACTCTTTGTAAGGCCGTTGCAAATCATTATTTGAAAAGCCAAGACCTTGTAAAACCTGCTCTGTTTTATGATGAATATCGTAACCGCCAAGCACTTCCAGTTCATGCAGCTTATCTGAATATTCAATCAATATTTTTTCATCTGATGTTGCTTCAAGCGCTTTACCTAATTCCTCAATTTCTTTTTCAAGCTGCATTATTTTATCGAAAGCAGTTAGTGCAACATTCAATATTGAATCGTTCGTATCAAAACTTAAAAGATCCTGGTGCAGGTAACCAATTGTTGTATTGCGGCTGCGTTCAACCGTACCTTCTGATGGAGAATATTGACCAACCAGTAATTTAAGAAGTGTAGATTTACCCGTTCCATTATAACCAATTAAGCCAATACGTTCGCCCGGTTGGATGTGCCAGGTTGCATCTGCAATTATTATTCTCGAGCCAAATTCAAACGTAACATTATTAAAACCAGCCAGCATATTTTTTATTGAGCCGCGAAATTAAATTATTGCAGGATGTTTTGTTAAGTTTGAAGCGAAGATTAACGAATGAATTTTTTACGCTACATCAGCATTGCAATTAAGGTTTATAGAGAGATTAAAATTCAAAAGCAATTCAACAAAAGTTTTCTTATTCCATACCTTGCTGAGCTCGAAAAAAAATATAATGGAAAATTTCAGCCTGAACAAAAAAAGAAAATATTAAATTATTACGGGTTGTTCATTACTTCTTTTTTATGCAGCAGTTATAAACGATTGTATGGGAAAATATTGAGTAATGATGAACGCAGGCGTGCCACGCTATTTGGTGTACTCACGCCTGTTGGCGATGACTTATTTGATATTGATAAGTTACATAATGAAAGCATCAGGCAGATAACTTTTCAGCCTGAAACATTTGCTGCTACTACGTTTTCGGCACATGTAGCAAAAGAAATACAAACTTATTTGTTGCAAACGGTGCCACATAAACAGGAATATATCAAGGCTTCAGAAAATGTATTGAATATACAGGTTGAAACAGAAAAACAAACGCATGCAACCATTTCAAAAGAAGAAGTGCAGCGCATTACTTATACAAAAGGTGCAGTGAGTGTTATCATTTATCATCAATGTTTAAATAAAGTTGCAGATGAGCAGATGCTTGAAGTTTTGTTTTTGATTGGAAGCCTTTACCAGTTAGGAAATGATATTTTCGATTTATATAAAGATGTGCGCGATAATATTTATACGCTGGTAAATACCTGCGATGACTATGTTCAGTTTAAAAAAGATTTTATTGAACGCGTGAAATTACAGAATAATAAAATTTATGCATTGCCTTGTTCAGAAAAGGACAAGCAGGATTTTTGTATTGTAATGAATACAATTAATGCAAGAAGTTTAGTGGCAATTGAGCAGTTTGTTTCAACACAAAAAAAGTATAGTAATAAAATTAACTGGTGGCAATTAAAAAGAAAAGATATGATTGTTGATATGGAGAAGCCACGCAATGTTTTAAAATGGCTGCGTTATGCATACAAACTCCCAAAACTGATTTGAAGATTTGAAAAAATACAAATGAGGAAAGCTTTTAGCTTAATATTTTTTTTACTTGTTTTTATGCAATCTTTTTCGCAAAGCAGTGATTCGTTGATTCATGCATTACTGTTAAATATTGCATCAATGCAAGTGCAAGAGAAAGGGAAAGATTTTTATACGGGTATGTTTCCGGGCTTCCGGTCAACGCCGGCCTACCCACATAACTATCAGCCTGATAATAATATTTTTTATACCGCTGTATCTGCTTTTGCATTGCGCAATATGATGCCTTATTTAAATAATATAGATAAAATAATTGCAAAAAAAATTATAACAAACGTTCAAAAGGCATATCCCCGCTATCGCAACAAACACGGCTATCCTTACTATGGTTTTTGGGCAACCGGCGACCCAATACAACCGCATAGTTATATTTATAAATATTTAAAAGATGTTTTTGGTGAAGGTGAAGATGCAGATGATGCAGTAATGATCCTGATGACAAGTGCCAACAACAATGATGATGTCATCAACTTAAAAAAAAGAATGGAAGTGGTTGCTAATTTATCAACACCGAAAAGAAAAATATATTCTACATACAAACGATATAAAAAAATTCCTGCATACAGCACTTATTTGGGAAGCAGAACTGTACCTGACTTTGATTTTGCTGTGCAATGCAATCTTTTATATTTCATATTAGATAATAAACTACCTTTTATAAAACAGGATAGTGCAACGCTTCATCTTATTACAGAAATGGTTCGTAACCGTGAATATATGACAAGGCCTGTTTTTCTTTCTCCATATTATGTTCGTTCTTCTATTTTAATTTATCATCTTTCAAGGTTGATGGGTGCATTTAAAATTCCTGAACTTGAACAATACAAGCAACAAATAATTAGTGATGCACAACAAGCACTTGAAACGAGCTCTAACGTGATGGATAAAATAATATTAAGCACTTCTTTAATGCGGCTTGGTGCTACAACTTCCCCGCCTGCTTTTTCATCAATTGATGAATTTGAACAAAGCAATCAAAAGCAGTTTGTTTTTTTCCAAGCCCGTGCTGCATTCGATTTTCCGGTATTTTTAAAAACAATTTTTTTGCATTTCAGTTATTTCAATTATTATTTTTATTCGCCTGCATACTATAAAACTTTATGGCTTGAGAATTTGGTTTGGCAAAAAAATATTTATCTCAATACAACACCAGCCAACGCAGGTAAGTGAATCTTTAACTTATAAGCTTTTGTACCTTCATCAACAAGCTTTGCTTTTATATCTGGATTATACACATCACCGGTTCCCCAAAATTCTTTGTTATTACTGTTAAAGATTTCTTTCCATTCACTTTTTCCATGCACATATATTTCCCAATCCTTTCTTACAACTGGCATCATATTTAAAATTACAAGTACGTCGTCTTTTATATGATTGCCTTTACGTTTATAACTTATAACAGCTTCGCTGCCTTTCGTAAGATCGCCCCATTCAAAACCATCCTGCTCAAATTGTTTTTCATATAAAGCAGGTTCATTTTTATATAAATCATTCAACTTTTGTACGCAATATTTCATGCCGCCGTGACTTGGAAATTGTAATAAATCCCATTGCAATTCGCTCTTATAATCCCATTCTTTTGTTTGCCCAAATTCATCACCCATAAATAATAACTTAGAACCCGGATGCGTGAACATGTATGTGTACAATAAGCGCAGGTTGGCAAACTTCTGCCATTCATCACCCGGCATTTTATATATCATCGGGCTTTTGCCATGCACCACTTCATCATGGCTTAGTGGCAGCATAAAAATTTCATCATAAAAATACATCATGCTAAAGCAAAATTTGTTTTGCAACAAATGCCTCAGCGTTGGCTCAGCTTTAAAATAATCAAGCGTATCATGCATCCAGCCCATCATCCATTTCATTCCAAAACCCAAACCATCATCAAAGGTTGGCTTGCTGACCTTTGGCCAGTTGGTAGATTCCTCAGCAATAGTTATCATATCAGGAAAATCACGGTACAAAGTTTCATTCATGTCTTTAATGAAAGCAATTGCTTCAAGGTTTCCATTGCCACCAAATTCATTCGGTTCCCATTGACCTGCTTTTCGGCTATAATCTAATTGAAGCATTGAACTTACGGCATCAACACGCAAGCCATCTGCATGAAAGCGGTCGCACCAGAAACGTGCATTACTGATTAAAAAACTTTTTATCTCACCACGTTTATAATTGAATACATAAGAATTCCAATCGGGGTGATAACCCTTTCGCATGTCTGCATACTCGTACGTATGTGTGCCATCAAACATAAACAAACCGTGTGCATCATACGGAAAATGCGAAGGCACCCAATCCAGTAACACGCCAATGCCTGCATAATGAAATGCATTAACCATTGCTGCAAAATCCTGTGGACTTCCAAACCGTGAAGTAGGAGCGAAAAAGCCTGTGCCCTGGTACCCCCAGCTTCCATCAAAAGGGTGTTCCATCACTGGCATAAACTCAATATGTGTGAAACCCATTTGCTTTACATAAGGCACCAGCCGCTCTGTTATCTGTGCATACGTGTTATAACTTTCTTCATCATATTTATCAGGCCGCATCCAGCTTGCAAGGTGCACTTCATACACAGAAAACGGCGCCTTTACAGAATTGTTTTTATGGCGATGTTTCATCCATTTCTTATCCGTCCATTCATAAAAAGTGCCCCAGGTTATAGATGCGGTTAATGGCCGCTTCTCCCACAGGTGTGCAAACGGATCGCCTTTATCCAAACGTAAGCCTTCAAAGCCATGAATATGGTATTTATAACTTTCGCCACTTGATAAATGCGGAATAAAACCTTCCCAGATGCCACTGCTTTCCAGGCGCACATATAATTTGTGCGCTTCATTATTCCAATCATTAAAATTTCCTATAACGCTTACCTGCGTTGCGTTTGGTGCCCATACAGCAAAATAGGTTCCTTTAGTATTTAGTACTTCAAGTTGTTTGTTGCCGAACAATTCATACAAGCGGTAATTTGTTCCGTTTTGAAAATTAGTTATATCTTCTTCATTGAACAATGAATAATTCCACACAGGTTTTGTACTGTCAACAAAATGTATGTCTTCATATTTTGAGCTGTGATTATGGCTGTGCATCCTTGATCAAATTAATTTAAATTATTGTTTTACATCAAACGATCTTAATACTTTGAAAGATAAATGTCCGTTATCCATCATGGCTTTATATTGAACAGTACGTATGCCTCCGGTAGGTTTAGTTGTATCGCCCGGCAGGTATATAGGAAACTTTCTCAGCAGTGTTCCGGTTAAATTAGAAAACTCATCATGGCCTTTGTATCCATCACGGATTTTAGCATCAAGATAAATGTCAGGAAAATAAATCGGTTGAAAACTTTTATCAGCGTTATAAGATATAGCCATAACTGCCCCCAATTCATTATTAGTTCCACTGTACACACAAATTGCAAGATCAGGAAGGCCGTCATCATTCATATCATCAATCAAAGCCTTCAAAACTTTTCCCTGCACTTTGAAGGAAGGAATAGTGTTATTTACCGGGAGCCCAATGGAAATAAGTTTTACATCATTTTGGTCGGCATTTTTATTATTGCATTCAACACGATAACCCTGGTCATTCATTTTTACAGTGGTATCAAACTTTCCTGTTTGTGCTGTTACTTTTAAAACAGGAAAAAGAAATATTAGTAAGCTGATTGCAACAGCCATAATCTTTAAATGCATATTCATAAATAAAAACAAGATTAAAACAGAGCATCAAATTAATGCATTATTAAAGTAAAATCTTAAGTAATTTATTTTTTAAAGCGATATTAGCTGCTTTCAATTATTTAGCAAGCTTTTAATATAAAATTAGCATTCATTAACTTTTAGTATAAAAAAAATTTTATCTTTTTAAGGGTTGAAATACTGCTGAACTTATGATAAAATTTTACCCTGTTGTATTTGCTTTTGTTATGCTTGCTTCTTATGCATCGGCACAAAAAGCTATATTGAAAGGTGCAGTAAATGACACAGCTTCCAATCAAAAACTTTCAAATGCTACATTATGTTTGTTGCATGCAGAAGATTCTATTTTATATAAGTTTACAAGAACTGATGCAAAGGGAAATTTTGAGCTGAGTAATCTTGATTCAGGTAAATACGTTTTCTTAATAACCTATCCACAGTATGCTGATTATACAGACAAGATTGAACTTGTTGACACTTCTCACATTAATCTCGGTAATGTGACATTATTATCGAAGGCGCATATTTTACAGGATGTGATTGTGCATAGCGGCGCTGCTATACGTATTAAAGGTGATACAACAGAGTTTGCTGCCGATAGCTTTAAAGTGCAGCCGAATGCAACGGTTGAAGACCTGCTTAAAAAATTACCGGGCATACAAATAGATAAAAACGGCAACATAACTGCGCAAGGCCAGAAAGTACAAAAAGTGTTAGTGGATGGTGAAGAATTTTTTGGTGATGACCCAACACTTGTAACACAAAACCTGCGGGCAGATATGGTTGATAAAGTTCAGTTGTATGATAAAAAAAGTGACCAGGCTGCTTTTACCGGTATTGATGATGGCACCAAGCAAAAGACAATTAACCTTAAACTTAAAGACAATAAAAAGAACGGGTATTTTGGCAAGGCAAATGCAAGTGCCGGCACTGGCGGTTATCACGACAGCCAGTTGATGTTTAATGATTTTAAAGGCAAGCAAAAGATAGGTTTATATGGTATTGTTTCAAATACGGGTACGTCTGGTTTAAACTGGCAGGATCAGAGTAATTATGGTGATAACCCTTTTGCAAATGCAGACGTAGATGAAAATGGCGGCTTTAATATAAACATTGACAATAATGATCCTTTTGATTTATGGAGTGGTCAGTATAATGGGCAGGGAAGTCCGCTGGTTCAAACCGGAGGCTTGCATTTTAATAATAAATGGAATGATGATAAACAGTCATTAAATGCTAATTACAAAGCACTTCAATTGCGTGTAAACGGAGAAAGCTCTACACGCTCAGAATTTATTTTACCTGATACATTATACTTCAACAACGATAAGCAGAGTTTTCATAACCAAATCTTACGAAACCGTATCAACGGAACGTATGAATATAAGATTGATTCTTCTTCCTCTTTGAAAATTTCAGTTGATGGCGGTATTGATCATAAGATAACCTATTTAACAGATTCATCTGAAGCAAGAGCCAGTGATAGTTCATTGGTAAATAATGCGCTTCGTAATATTTCAACTATTGGAGATAATAAAACGCTTAACAGTAATTTATTATGGCGTAAAAAGTTTAAGAAGAAAGGCAGAACCATCTCCTTTAATTTAAAGGAGAATTATGCTGATAATGCTTCAACAGGTTACTTATATTCTAACAATAATTATTATTTGAAAGGCGCTTTAGTAAGAGATACGCTTATAGATCAGTATAAAATTAACAGCACAAAAAGTAATGATTTAAATACAAAACTTACTTATACTGAACCTTTAACCAATGTGTCATCTTTGGTATTTAATTATGGGTTGATTGTAAGCAATAGCAATGCTTCAGTAAATTCTTTTAATAAAGCATCTAATCAAAAGTATTCTGTGCTTGATAGCTTATACAGCAATCATTATTTATTCAACATTCTTACAAACCGCGGTGGTGTTGCTTACAGTTTATTTAAAAAGAAACTCAAGCTGAATTTCGGAACAGATGTCGGTTATTCTGATTTTCATCAAACAAATAACTTTAATGATTCTACTACAGTAAGAAAGTTTGTAAACTGGTACCCGCAGGCAAATTTTTCTTACCAGTTTAAACCGGAAAGAGGAATTTATTTCAGGTATAATGGTGAAACACAACAGCCTGGCATCAACCAGATTCAGCCTGTTTTAACTAACACAGATCCTTTAAATATAACTATTGGTAACCCAGTGTTAAAGCCTGCTTTTCAGAATAATATGCAACTGAATTTTTCAGATTATAAAGTACTTAAAAGCAGGAATATTTATATAGGTGTAAATTCAAGTTTTTCAGAGAACGCCATCTCAAACAAATCGTATGTTGATTCTTTTGGAAGAACGGTTAACCAGTTTGTAAACTTAAATGGCAACCGTTCTGTTGGTTTGCATCTTGAATATGGGCTTAAGATAAAAAAGCTTGATGTAAATATGAATAGTTTTTCAGATATTAGTATTAACCGGTATGTAAATATTGTAAATAATTTATTTAATGTAACAAACAGCAGCAATTACACTTTTGGAATTGGCTTTTACAAAGACAAAGAAAAAAAGTACAGCTTTAGTTTAAATCCATCTGCTACATATACAACAAGCAGTTCATCCATTCAACAAAATATAAAAACAAATTACTGGTCTTTTGATACTGACCCGTCTATTCATCTTTATTTAAAACATAAATTCCAGGTACAAACTGATTGCGATTTTAATCTTAAACAAAAAACAACAGTGTTTGACAACAATACAAACGTAGTGTTCTGGAATGCATGGATTGGCAGAACGTTTATGAAGAAAGATGCTTTGCTGGTAAAAATTACAGGGCATGATTTGCTTGACCAGAACATTGGTTTCAACAGAACAGTGAACAGTAATTTTATTTCTGAAAACACATACACTACTATTAAAAGATATTTTCTTTTATCAGTAGTATGGAACTTTAATAAAGCCGGGGTAAAAGCGCCTGGTGAAGATCATTAACAACTAAATAAAGTATATGAAGCGATCGATAAATATAACTCTTTGTTGTTTTATTTTGATTACAACTGTACAAAGTCAGAATGCTGTTTTTCTGTCGCAAGGAAGAATTGAATTTGAATGTAAAGTAAATCTTTGGGCACAGATTGATGAAAGCCCTGAGGATGAAAGTTTTAAAGACATTGATAAAAAGATGGTACCGCAGTTCAAAACAAGTTACTTCAATCTCTTTTTTAATAACGATAAAACCCTGTACAAACCGGGAAGAGAAAATACAGATAACAACAGGCTTTGGCCTGAGCCTGCGGAAGACAATACTGTGTTTACAAATCTTATGATTTCATCAAGTGTGTCTCAAAAAAATGTATTTGAGCAAACTTTTCTTATAAATGACAGCACAAGAAAAATAAGATGGAAGATAACAGATGAAACGCGCAACATAGCCGGGTTTAACTGCAGGCGCGCTAATGCATTGGTAATGGATTCAATTTATGTGGTTGCTTATTACACAGATGAAATAATTACAACCGGTGGCCCTGAATCATTTAATGGTTTACCGGGGATGATACTAGGTCTTGCTTTACCGCATGAACATATTACATGGTTCGCTACAAAAGTATATACTGAAAATATAGGCAATGCACAATTGGTGCCACCGGCAAAAGGAAAAAAAACAACGTCAAAAGCATTGCTTGCAACCTTACAGGATTTAATGAAAGATTGGGGGAGATGGGGAAGGCAATATCAAAGACAGATAATGATTTAATATATAACGGACTTTAAAATTTAGGGCAAGGAATGCCTTTGCTTTCAGCGCTGTGTTTTATATAAATAAGCGAAAGTTCAATGCCACCGCGGCTTTCAGAAGCGGTCTTTAATCCTGAAGTGTTTATATCATACGATACACCCACACGCCAATCACTAAAATCAAGGCCAATGTAGGGTATAAAGGCATCCTGAATTCTTTCCCATGCCCCAAGATAAACACTAACCGGTTTATCATCATCAGGGTTTGCAGTAAATTGTACTGCACCTCCAATCAAAGCTTCATGCGCACCAGCCTGTGTGCTATACAAACCACTAAAATGTAAAGTTGTAATTGGGCCAACCGGAAAATACCCGCCTGCATGAAAAGTAGCTCTTGGATATAATTCGTAATTGGCATTACTGGTAAAGTATTGTTTGGGCCGGTTAATGTGGTACAAGCTTACGCCGGCATAAAAATTATTGTTATCATTTGTGCTTGCTGTATAAAGCAACCCGGCGTTCACATCAACGTAATTTGATTTTAAAGTAAGGCCGCTAAAAGTTTCTTTAGTAACACCGGTAAATCCAAAAGGTGTAAGCTGATCCTCAAACGTTAATTTAGAAGTATTGATGAGCATGTTTGAATAGGTAGCCTGGGCGCCAAAACCTAATTGATGATAACCATCTTCATCCAGGCCTTTATGGTATGCAGTAGAAAGAGAATAATAAGAAAAAGAAACAGCACCTGCCGCACTTTTATCAGTATAACCCGCTAATCCAACTCCCCAGATATCATTATAAGGAATCCTGTTTTTAAGAACATGAAAATCTATTGATGCCGTAGCTGTTTCATAGGCGCGATTTATGGTTGGCCATTGATTACGGTAATTTGCTGCAAATCTAAAATCACCATCAAACTTTCCTGTGAATGCAGGATTAAGCGTCATGGGTGATGAAAAGAACTGTGAGAAATGTGGATCCTGAGCCCAAATACCAGCAGCAAGCAAGCTAAAACACATCGCCATGCAAAATTTCATAACAGAGTTTGGAAGTTATTTGTAAATATAGACCGTTCTAATTTATACATAGCTGCAAGAAAAATTAAAACTGTGATTTTGTTCCAAAAGCAAGGTCGCCTGCATCTCCCAGTCCTGGTACAATATAACCTTTTGCAGTTAACTCTTCATCAATATCACCGCACCATATATATATTTTTTCACCAAGTTCCTGTTTTACATATTCAATACCTTCCATTGCAGCAATCGCAGAAACAATGTGAATGCCTGCAGGTTTTCCTAAACTTTGTAATGACCGCAAGGCTGCAATAACGGAGGCACCGGTAGCCAACATCGGGTCACAAATAATAAGATCGCGGTTATCAAGTAAAGGACAACTTAAGTATTCAAGGCTGATTTCAAAACTTCCATCTCTTTTATGTTTACGGTAAGCAGATATAAAAGCGTTATCAGCTTTATCAAAATAATTTAGAAGCCCTGTATGTAACGGTAAACCAGCGCGCAGTATTGTTGCCAAAACCGGTTGTGTTGCCAATACTTTGCTATTATGTAATCCAAGTGGCGTTTGAATTTCCTGTTCTTTCCATGCGAGCTTTTTACTAATTTCATAAGCCATAGCCTCGCCAATGCGTTCAAGGTTGCGACGAAAGCGCATACGGTCAGCCTGTATATCCATACTGCGTAACTCGCTAATCCAGTTAGTAATCAAACTATGCTTTTCGCTAAGGTTAACTATCATTTAGCGAAGATAAAAACCTTTAACGCAATTTACATCTGTATATGCATTACAGTTTTGTATTGATATTTGAATATGATTTATAAAGTACTTGGATTAATGAGTGGTTCTTCTATGGATGGGCTTGATATTATTTTTACTGAACTGAATGAAAACCGTGGCAACTGGGGATATATAATTAAAGCAAGTGATTGCATTTTGTATGATGGTGAATGGCGAAACAAATTAATCAATGCAAAAGGCCTGGATGCTTATAATTATATATTGCTACATACAGCCTATGCAAAATTTCTTGCAAATTGCATTAATAATTTTATAGATAAGAACAATTTACAACACCAGGTTCAATTGATTGCTTCGCATGGGCATACAGTTTTTCATGCACCTGAATCAAATATGACTTCTCAATTAGGTGATGGTGCAACAATAGCTGCATTAACCGGAATTAATGTTGTAAGCGATTTACGTAATATGGATGTTGCTTTGAACGGGCAAGGTGCGCCGATCGTTCCGTTAGGTGAAAAATTATTATTTCCCGGCTATGATTTTTATTTGAACATTGGTGGCATTGCAAATCTTTCTTATCAATCAGAAAATAATTTTATTGCTTTTGATGTGTGTGCTGCAAACAGTATTTTGAACAGGCTTGCCGGTATTTATAATAAAGATTTTGATGAGGATGGAAAGCTTGCGGCTAATGGTACAATAAACGAGCAATTATTAAACGAATTAAATGTGCTTGATTATTATAAGCAACCTTTTCCAAAATCGCTTTCCAATAATTTTGGTATTGAAGTGGTTTATCCGTTGATACAATCATATAACATAAGTGATGTTGATAAATTAAGAACATACGTTGAACACATTACTTTTCAAATTCAACAATCAGTTAAAAATTTAGTAAAAAAAGATCAGCTGCGATCAAATTATAAAATTCTTGTCACAGGCGGCGGCGCTTTAAATATTTTTCTAATGGAGGTTTTAAAATTAAATCTTAAGGAAATTAATGTTGATAAAATAATTCCTGAAACTAACATCATAAAATTTAAAGAAGCTTTAATTATGGCTTTGTTCGGTGTGTTGAGATGGCGCGAAGAAAATACTGTGCTTAGCTCTGTAACCGGCGCATTAAGAAACAGCATTGGCGGCGCAGTTTGGATAGGGCAGGAGGCCTGAAATAAATTTAAACAGCTTACGTTAATGCTAAATATTTAGAGCAGCATGAGAATATATTTTTTGAGTTTGATGATGCTATCATTCATCGCGTGCAAACAAAAATTTGACACAAAAACTTATGGCGAGAACAAAGCAAACCTTGCGCAAAATGAACAATCGCATCCGCAGAATTTTTTAAAAATTTTTGCAAATGATAAGAAGAATTTATTCGGCGCAACAGTAGTAAAAGGAAAGGTTGTAAATAATGCATCTGTATGTGGGTATAAAAATACAAGAGTTAAAATGTTATGTTTTAAAAACAACACCAGTGTTGAAGAACATGAAGATGTTTTAAGCGATATAATAAAACCCGGAGATTATAAAAATTTCAAAACAAAATATCATTTACCAAAAGGCACAGACAGTATTGCTTTATCTGTAATGAATGCAGAACCCGTTTTGATGGATACGCTTAAATAAAGGTAAAACTGTCGCCATCAAATAAACCTTTATCGCTTAATTTTAAATGCGGAATTACAAGTAATGCCATAAAGCTTAACGTCATAAATGGTGAAGATAAAGTTGAGCCTAAAGATTTTGCCATCTTATCAATTTCAGTATAAGCTGCTGCAACTTTATAGCCGTCTTTATCACTCATTAAACCTGCTACTGGCAATGCAAGAATTTTTTCATTACTTTCATCAACACAACTAACGCCACCTTTTTCTTTTATGATAAGATTGATTGCTTTTAATAAGCTTTCATCATCTGCACCGACTGCAATTATATTATGACTGTCGTGCGCAACTGATGATGCTATAGCGCCTCTCTTCAAACTAAAATTTTTTATAAATGCTTTTGTCACCGGTGCTTTATTATACCGGTTTATAACTACAGTTTTCAGAATATCATTTTCAACATCAGCAATGAAATAATCATCTTTTATTAATGGTGATACAAATAATTTATTAGTGATGAGTTGCCCATCCAATGCTTCAATTACCGCAAGTTTATCATCAGTTAAACTGAAATCATTTATGTGTATTTTTAAATCATTCAATACAATTTCATCAATAGAAAAATTATTTATGCAATTCGATTTAACTGAATTAATAAGTGTCTTGTCATTTTCTGCAACCAGTTCACCATTGATAAAAGTTTTAAGTACCTTAAACTGTTCAAGATTATTCACAACAACAAAATCTGCAGGGTCATTTTCATTTAACAGACCAACATTAAGTTTATAATGTTGAACAGGATTTATGCAGGCTGCCTGTAAAACTTTAAATATATCAATCCCTTTGGCAATTGCCCGTTTGCATAATTTATTTATATGGCCTTCCATAAGACTGTCAGGATGTTTATCATCACTGCAAAACATAATTTCATTTGGATAATCAATCAACAGTTCAATCAACGTATCAAAATTTTTGGCAGCGCTTCCTTCACGAATAATAATTTTCATTCCATACTTCAATTTATCTAACGCTTCATCTTTCGTAAAACATTCATGGTCGGTTGAAATGCCGGCTTCTATATATTGTTTAGCCTTATCACCTTGTAAACCCGGCGCATGACCATCAACAGGTTTATTAAGTTTCTTTGCTGCAGTAATCTTTTTCAATACTTCATCATCTTTCATTAAAACACTTGGAAAATTCATCATTTCACTTAAATAATGTATTTCAGGTTTTTGCAAAAGCTGTTCAACATCGCTGCTGTTTAAACTTGCTCCGGCAGTTTCAAAGTTTGTTGCAGGTACGCAGCTTGGTGCACCAAAATAAAATTTAAAATTTACCTGGCTGGCATTATCAATCATAAACTCAACACCTTTCATCCCACATACGTTGGCAATTTCGTGCGGGTCACTAACCGTAGCAATTGTGCCGTGTGTTACAGCAATTCTTGCAAACTCAGATGGTATCAACATACTGCTTTCAATGTGTACATGACTATCAATAAAGCCGGGCAAAATATATGGTGAATCGTTGTTTATTTTTTCAGAATTAATTTTTCTTGATTGAATAACCCCATTTGCAACTATTATTTCTCCGTAATAAATTTTACACTGTTGAATATTTACAATGTTGCCTTGTAATAAAAACTGTTGATGCATAATAATGATGAAGTTGCAAGCTAAAGCAAAAAAAAATCCCGCATAAAGCGGGAATTTTTTTGAAACAATACCGTAATAGTTTCAACGGGGGCAATTGTTTCTACTGGTTTTTTTTCGGACAATTGGATTTCAATGAGTACTTCTTATTAACAACAGTGTAAAGGTGCAACGTAATTTTAACACATTAAAACATATTCAGTTTTTAGCATATCCACATAAGACATTAAATTATTCTTAAAGGATTTATACACAAAAACAATGTTTTAAAATACTTCTGCTATCATGCATCTTGCACTACCTCCACCATTGGTTTCTATAGAAAATAAATCAACAGAAATTACTCTATTAAAAGTTATTAACGTTTCTAACTGATATGTTGATAAACAATTGTATGCTTGTCGGGACATTATAAGTATAGTATCATTCACCCTGTTTTTTATCTGCAACATATTACCTGCAAATTGATTCATTTGCTTCTGCGTAATCTCAATAATTTTTTTACCAGTATTTTTTATGGTGGCTTCTAATTCGTGTTTTTCATTTTTGTCTGAAATAGATTCCAAACAAATAACAACATATTTATCTGCAACACACATCATCACATTTGTGTGATAAATGTCTTTGCCATTTTTGTCTTTTGCTGAAAAACAACATGGAGTATAAATCATTTTATCGCAAAAAACTTTAAGTACTTTTTTATTTGTGCGTTCAGACAAACAGGCATAAGCAATTTTATTTTCCCTGTCTAATACCATGCTTCCTGTTCCTTCTAAAAAAAGGTTATCGTTTTCAAAATAAGTGAGGTCAATAATATTTGCCAGCTTGAAATTTAGAGTGATAAAATCTTTTACATGTTGCTTACGTTCTGCACGCCTGTTTTTTGCAAACATCGGGTAAAGCACCATAGTTTTATTTTCATGAAAAGATACCCAGTTGTTTGGAAATATAGAATCCGGTGTGTGCGGTTCAGGAGTATCATTAATAACGAGTACATTTATATTATTTGCTTTCAATTCATCAACAAAATCATCAAACTCTTTTAACGCTTTTTGTTGTGCATTTTCGGCATTACCTGCAACCTGGAAAAGATTATTCACAGCCGTTTCTGCATTGTAAGTAAATGCTGCAGGGCGTATCATTAAAACTGTATCTGTGTTTTGCATTTAAAAAAGTTTATCGCGTAATAATGGTAAGCTCATGCAATGCGGGCCGCCACGTGCTCTTGATAATTCAGCAGAAGGTAGTAATATCAAAGTGTTTTCAATACTGTGCGGATTCAAGCCTTCATCAAATTGCTTAAACAATTCTTTTGTAGTTGTAACGTCAAAGCCGGCTTTTTTAAAAGCAGTTGCAGTAAAATCATTACGATCATAGCCAACAACAACACCTTCTTTTAAAGCAACTACGTTGCAACTGTCAGTCCATTGTTCGCGATCATCATATGGAAATTCATTGCCGCCGCTATAAATAATTTTTACATCATTTGCATTGCAATTATAATCTTCAATACTTATTTGTTTTAATACATCTTCAATGCCTTTAAGTTTTTTATCAACACTGTAATCCTTTTCAGATTTATATTTTTCTGCTGATGACTTGTAAAACTGCAACACTTCCGGTTCTTCAATGGCAATCAAATCAGGCTGATGCATTAACCTGCGCAGATACGATTGTTTTACTTTATTTTCTGTTGCAATAATGTATTCTGAATACCTGCCATACAAAACCCACACATTGCGTTTTACCTGTGTAAATATGGTATCAATGTGCATTTGAGCACGGTTCTTTGCGATTTTTATAACGGAAATTTTTTCAATACCCAATGCTTCATGCGAAAAAATTGTATGGATGATTTCATTGATGGCATTGGATGAAGTGCGTTCACTGCAACCAACGATCAAATGATGCGGATGTATCATCATTATATCACCGCCTTCAATACTTATAAACCTTGCCTTGCGTTCCTGTTCTTCATATAAAAAGAAATCGCTTTCTTCAATTACTTCAATAACCTTATGTACATTTTCTTTAAATAAAAAATACAAAGCAAGAAATTTAGTAATGAGTGATTCGCGCTTTCTTGCTGTAGTTGCCATACGGCTTAACAAGATGTGATCTTTAATCATTATGCCAATGTCTCTTGTGAAAATAAAGTTAGGAACAGGCGGAAAAATATATTGATCATCCGGAAGGTTACTTGCTGACTTTGGAAGAATGCCGGTAATTAAAATTTTTGCAAGCAATGTCGGATTTTTTATTGCTTCTAATTGTTGCTGAATAACATGACTTGATTCTTCATAAGAACAAACGGCTGAAATAAGCCGCAGCTTTACACTTTCATCTTTTATAATTTCTTCCAGCAATTGCTGAACTTCCAAAACTTTATGAGAATTAAAATATTCTTTTTTGCCGGGAATAAAACAGTTGGCTTTTGTTGCTTCATTTGATTGCTGACAATTTTTTATCTGTTCAATTTTATCTGGATCAAGAAAATACAACAGCAGTTTTACATAATGATTATATTCTTTTTGCATGCTTTTTAAATGCACAATATCATCATACAAATTATCTGAAAATGTGCTTGGAATTATTTTCCCGATTCCGCCATCAGGACTATGAATTAATATTTTTCGAAGCGTTCCCAATTCAGATTCCACATAAAATAAATTATTGTTTGATTGCATAAAATTTCAGTTTGAGTAAATAAATGAAAACAGTAGAATGAACGCAGAAACGCTTAGATAAGATTGAGAAAAATAGCAAGCAACTGATCGTTTGAATTATGCCTTATCATAAGGGCGTAAGTTAAGCAATTTAGCTTCAGTAATATTATCAAAACCTTTTACCTGTAAAATGCGAAAGCGCACGAATAGTTCTTCTTTGTACCATTTTTCTTTGCGGGTTTTTTTTATTACATCAGCATGTTGCTGCATGTTATAAGCAAAAGCTTTCATGTTTGCTTTGTTTTGCCAAATGCTGAAAGTAGCTTGTTTAATCCATGGTACTTCGCCTATTCCATAAGACAAAATAAAACCCGGCGCTGTTGACATTTTACTTGCTGATGCACTAACATTTTTCCAGAAACGTTGCAAACGGTTCAAATTAATAGTTGCTCTTGTAAGCACTGCAACTGTTCCTTCATTCTCGGTTTGTTTCGGCAAATCACCAAAGATTTTTTTCCCATCCCACAAGCCATGACCTTCTGTTGGTTGAAGTATCAAATGCTTTACATCACATTTAAAAAATTTAAAGTATCCATTAATAAACCGTGGAATATAAAAAGATGCTTCATGCATTGTATATAACATAGCCCATTGGTTAAGATCAGGTTTAATATCAAATGTTCCATTCTTTCCGCTGCCCATCAATTTCCAGAATTTTATTTTTTTATCGAGCATTAACGGCAAGCGAAAAATCATCATTGATAAAAAACCAAATACGCCAATGTACTTTGGGAAACGGGCAATAATTAATGTACAAAACATCAGCTGCTTGTTTTTGTTATTAAAAAAATAAGCAGGCATAATACAAGCGCAATTATAAATGCCAATGCTACTTTATATTTTTCCCAGCGCTCCCTTTTTGTTTGTTCTTTTATAATGTTTTCAAATTTTGAAAGCATCCAATGGTGTTGTTTAAACAATGGCAACATTAATTGTACAAGATTTTTTGTTTGGTTTGAAGAAAGCAATTGACTGCACCAAAGTATTGTTTCTAAAAACTCTTTTTGCTTATTGGCATCTGTACGCAATAAAGCATTAATGTTAGATGGAAAAAGTTGCCTGATAAAATATAATAGCGCATCACGATTTAGACGAAAAGGATCAGCTTTCTCTATTTTTATTTTAAGATCAGTTGCTTTGACTAATAATTCATTTATAGTTTGGGAAGGTTTTGCATATTCACTTATTGCTGTATGATAACGTTGTGAGTTATAATTTTTTCTTGATGATGCATTACTTAATACTGTGTAAGCTTCTGCAACTTCACTAAACACTATTTCAGATAAGGCATCACCATTATTATGGTCGGGATGATATTTCATAGCAAGTTTTCTGTATGACTGTTTTATTTCAGATACAGAGGCATCAGGCTTTACATTTAATATGGTGTAATAGTCTTTTATAGATATCAGCCAACGCGAAAATAATTCTTATCACAGCACCAACTTCATTTATCAAATACTTAATCTTGTAACATGTAAAAATGCCTGGTTACTAACTATTTCATAGTTGCGATTTACTTGCTTCAGACTATATATAATGAATTTTAGAGTGTCTTATTTTTAAAAATATTTGCCGGCGGAGTTAATATGCTATTGGTGAAAAATAAAGTGTTTATTTGTGTATACAGCAATCAAAATTTGCACAAACGTGCTTTCATTATGAACGAACATCATCTTATAGCTGAACAAAAACTCCTTACATTTGACGGCAGGTAACAATTATATATTTAGTTGTTATTTATTATATCAGTACTAATTTGATTGCAAATCAATGTCAGCAAAAATTAATAAAATTGGCGTATTAACATCAGGTGGTGATTCACCCGGAATGAACGCTGCAATAAGGGCTGTTGTGCGTACTGCAATTTATCGTGGGCTTGAAGTTTTTGGAATTATGCGGGGTTATAACGGCATGATTGAAGATGATATTTATCAAATGAACTCACGTTCCGTAGCCAACATTATACAGCGTGGAGGAACCATTTTAAAAACTGCCCGCAGTAAAGATTTTTATAGTGAAGAAGGACGCAAACGGGCATATGAGAATCTGCAGAAAAGGGGTATCGATGGCCTGGTTGTAATTGGCGGTGACGGAAGTTTTACAGGTGCTTATAAATTAAGCAGAGAGTTTGGCATTCCCTGTACCGGCATACCCGGTACCATAGACAAAGATTTATATGGAACTGATTTTACAATAGGTTTTGATACTGCTGTTAACACTGCCGTTGAAGCCATTGATAAAATACGTGATACCGCAGACTCTCACGATAGGTTATTTATTGTTGAGGTAATGGGAAGACATGCAGGTTATATTGCATTACATAGCGGTATTGCTACAGGCGCTGAAAATATTTTAATGCCTGAAGTAACTACAACGCTTGATGAAATGGTTGCATCATTAACCGAACTTGAAAAAAGAAAAAAGCTTGTAAATCTTGTAGTGGTTGCTGAAGGTTACCAGCCTAACCCGGATTCAGACCTGAAGGGTGCTAACGAAGTAGTGAGGCTGGTAGAAGAAAGATTAAAAGGCTTTGAAACAAGAGTTACTATTTTAGGCCATATACAAAGAGGTGGACCACCAACCTGTATTGACCGTTTTATTGCAAGCCGCATGGGTTATCATGCGGTGCAATGTTTAATAGAAGGAAGGCATAATGTAATGGTGGGAATATTGCATGATGATATGCACTATACGCCACTTGAAATTGCTATTCGTGAAAAACAAAAAATTGGTGATGACTGGTTGAATATTGTTAAGATTTTAGCCAGCTGATTGCTTGAATAATAAAAAATTTTAAATGTCAGAAGCAATAGAAAAATATCTTCATAAAGAAATGGATAAACAGGCAGGTATTGAACATACATTTCACCGTACTAAAATTGTTGCTACGGTTGGGCCTGCATGTGATACGTATGATAAGTTGCTGGAAATTGTTAAAGCTGGTGTAAATGTTTTACGGCTAAATTTCTCACACGGCACACATGAAGATAAAGCAAGGATAATTGATCTTATTAACAGGATGAATGTTGAAGAACCGTTTAATGTTTCTATTCTTGCAGATTTACAGGGACCTAAATTAAGAGTGGGTGATATTGAAAATGGAGCGTTACCAATTAATACTTCAGACATACTAACCTTTACTTCCAAACAAAAAGTAATTGGTTCAAAAGAAAAAATTTACGTGTCTTATCCAAACCTGCATGCAGATGTAAAAGTGGGAGATAAGATACTGATTGATGATGGCAAAATTGAAGTGGTTGTAATTGAAATCACCGCTGATGAAGAAGTAAAAGTAGTAGTTACAAATGGGGGAATCCTATTGCCAAAAAAAGGTGTAAATCTTCCTGATACAGAAATTTCTTTACCTGCACTTACAGAAAAAGATTTAGCAGATCTTGCTTTTATCATTGAACATAAGGTTGACTGGATTGCACTTTCGTTTGTAAGAAAAGCAGAAGATATTATTGATCTGAAACACAGGCTTGCAGAGAAAAATTGTACCAGTAAAGTAATCGCAAAAATTGAAATGCCTTCTGCGTTAAAAGACTTGCGCAACATTATTTTAGAATCTGATGCAGTAATGGTTGCACGTGGTGATCTTGGTGTGGAATTGCCGGTAGAAAAAGTTCCGATGGCACAACGTGAAATCATCCGCAAAAGCATCCATCGTGCAAGGCCTGTAATTGTTGCTACGCAGATGATGGAAAGCATGATTGACAACATCAAGCCAAACCGGAGTGAGATAACTGATGTTGCAAACGCCGTATTAGAAGGTGCAGATGCGGTAATGCTGAGTGCTGAAACTGCAACTGGCAAACATCCTGCATTGGTAGTTGAAACCATGCGACGCATTATTCTTGAAGTTGAAAAAACTGAATACCGTTATAACCGTGAAGATGATCTGAAACCGCTTTCTCATTCACCCACATTTTTGAGTGACGCCATTTGTTACAATGCCTGCAAGCTTGCGCAGGATGTAAACGGAGATGCATTAATCGGAATGACGCAAACCGGTTATACTGCATTTACGTTAAGCAGTTACCGGCCAAAATCTCCTCTGTATATTTTTACCAAGGAAAGAACACTGGTAAACCAATTAAGCTTGAGCTGGGGTGTGCGTGCTTTTTATTATGATGAAGAAATAAGTCTTGATGATATTGTGTTTGACCAAATACATATTCTCCAACAGCGTGGTTTTGTAAAATCGGGTGATATTGTTATTAATACAGGAAGCACACCTGTGCATTTGCATTTGCCAACAAACGTTTTAAAGATTACTAAAGTTGAGTAACTGAATATTAATTCAACTTAAATACATGTACAGGTTTGTTGTTAACACCAACTAACAAACTGTTATTTATAAATAAAGAGCTCCTGACATCTCCTTGAATATTAAAGCCGCTTTTGCTTTGCGATACATAATTAAAATTTCCTTTTCCATCGTTTAAAAAAAGCATACCATGGTTAGCATCATACTTACCGAGACGAATGCGGTTGTATGCATTGTTGCCAAATATTAAAAGATCATCAAAGCCATCTTTATTTACATCAATTGTAGTTATTGAATAGACAGGTGAGTATTGCGCTTCAATGGGTAAATTTTCAATTTTAAAACCAGTTGCTTTTCCTTTCAGATATGTAGTATTAAATGTGTTTACCTGCAAAGGCTTTACAGCTGATAATTTCTGTTTTGGAATAATATCATTTATTGCAGCATTTGTAAAAGATGCATATTCTAAAAATTTTTTACGTAATACCGGAACCTGGGTGTTCAAATCATCCATCGTTATGAAAGAATAATCCTTGCCATTAATATTACTTGTTAATATCGGATCTACAATTCCGTTATCATCTATATCAGTTGCATATAACTTTACAGGTTGCTTATCATTTGTTTTAAGCTGCGAATTCAATCCGTAATTACCAAGTATAAAATCTATGTTACCATCTTTATCAAAATCATCTGCAGTAATTGTATTCCACCAACCTTTTAAATTTTCAAGTTGTTTATTTAACGGTGAGGCTATGAGCGTTTTATGATTGTTGATAAAAATAGTCGGTGCCAACCATTCGCCAACAACAATTAAATCTTTTATATTATCATGATTTACATCTGCCCAAACAGCATCAGTCACAATACCAATATTTTTTAATGATGCATTCCATTTATTAGTTTCATCGGTAAATTTTCCATGTCCATCGTTTATATAAATACCGCTTGCACAAGATTGCGGCCATTTGCCCGGCACAACTTTACCGCCAATAAACAAATCAAAATCACCATCACCATCTATATCACATACACGCACGCAACTCTTGCTGCCATAGTTTGCAGGCAATGCGTTTAACTGTTTTGAAAACTTTCCATGTCCATCATTAATATACAACCTGTCTTGCAACAACGGATCGTTTTCATTGTAATCATCATAACCACCACTTACAACCAACAAGTCTTGTTTGTTGTCACCGTTTGCATCAAAAAAAACAGCATCAGCATCTTTGCTTAAAGCATCAGCATCAAGCGCCGGTTCTGCTATTTTTTTAAATGAATGATTTGATTGCTGAATGAAAACCGCACCGGCATTGCCTTTTGAGCCTCCAATATAAATATCTTCCAGTCCATCTCCGTTTATGTCTGCTTTACACATGCAAGGTCCTTCGTGTGAATAAAACTGTGGCAGTAATAACTGCTTTGAAAAATCATTTACATAGTTTTCTTTGTGTGTATAGTTAAGTAAAGCAGAATCAGCAGAAAAAAAAGGAAGGACACTCTTTGTTATATAATTATATTTTTCTTTTGCGTTGCTGATGTTTAATTGAATGGTTTGATTTGCTTTTACATTTAATAAC
>CAHJWK010000044.1 GCA_903642275.1 Chitinophagaceae bacterium | reverse complement strand
TCTCGTGGGTTCTCATCTAAAATAAATGCTACAGTTGAAAGTATTTCTAAAGATAGTTCTGAAGTAAAGTCACTGACAAAATTTATTAAATTATGAAGCCGAGAATTTTCTTCAAAAGTTAGATTTTTTTCAACATACTCTCTTACTTCTTCCCATTTGGCATAATTCAAATTAAGTGCATCAAACGGTTTTGCTTGCTGTTGTTCTAAGCCCTTAAGAAACACTCCGTTCATTGAATACAACACTTTTTGAACACCGATAGCGTAGGGTCCATAAAAATGTTTCTTAAAATGCAGGTTTAACGGTTGACCCATTCTTTGTAAAAAAAAGGCTAACTTATTCGCAGCAAAAAGACTACTATATTCTCCAAAGCTTTCAAACGCAAAAAGAGCATACATTAATTGAGCTCTCGCACTTGTTAACGTAATGGGCTTCCTGACGCCTTGAGCCTGTAAAAGCTGTTGAATATGTGCGTTTGGTTCGAAATTGATAACGTTAATAGGTAATTCCCCGAGGTATTGCTTAATCATAGGTTTAACAACGTTCCAGTCTAATCCACCATTACCACATCCCAATGGCGGCAGCGCTATGGACTTAATATTTTCCTGTGCAATTAATCTCACTAAGGCTTTTAACCCGTTTTCTATGTATTCATACTGAGAATCTTGTTTCCAATGAATCTTCGTCGGGAAATTTATAATAAGTTTTTTACCTAACAATAAGTTGCTATCCCAAATCGCCAACAACTTTCCAGGGAATAGTTCACGATTTTTACAAGCTTCAACATAAACTTTATTATTATAAGGAAAGGCTTCTTTAAACTGCAGAGCAATACCTTTACCCATTACACCAACTGTGTTGACTGTATTAACTAAAGCTTCGGCTTTTGCATTTAACAAATCTCCTGTAACGTATTCAATCATACTAATCAAAAAAATATTCTTTATTTATGTGTAGCGGAAGAATTATATAAGTTTTAGCCAGCTCTGTTTGAACGAATTTATATGCTTTGTTATTATAAACATTCATGGATTCAATAAAGTTTACGGGGACATGTTGATAAGCTAAAAATTCTGCTTAATACCTTCTCTGTTTATCTGTATCTGCAGCCTCCTTTTTAAAGTCACACTTTTGAATAATATCCCAATCAATTTCATCTAAATCATGAATATTGTTGAAATGATCTGTGAATCTAACATTCGCTTGACCATTTGTAAAAAAAAAATTTTCTAAAGTACATAAATTTCTAATTAAACATCTAAGTACAATGATATCCTCTTTTTTAAATTGTGTAACTACAGGTGCCTGATAACCTGTTATATATTGAAAAGCATCATTGATTTAGGCGTAAAATAAAATGGCACATATTCCCCTATGTTTCCATAACCAGGAAGTTTAACTCGAGTTGAGTCTCTTGTAGTTATTATTCCAAGATAACCAATAGATACGAATTTGCCCGACGCGTTTGGATGGTGTTTTGAACAAAGGCCAAAGGACAAATATCAGCAATGTTTTGTATGTGGTATATACGATAACAATATTCTTTTGCGCTGTTAATCATGACTTATTAACCTTGGCTTGAGTGATTAAATGTCATTTTGTGTCGGAAATGTGTCGAAATGCTTAAAACAAAAAAAGCTGCACCGTGTGCAACTCTTTAATTTTCAAAGTGGGAGTTGACGGGTTCGAACCGCCGACCCTCTGCTTGTAAGGCAGAATTTCCGAGTTTCTAATGATTTCTTTTGTTATCACTTCTTTACCCAACCCCCTAAATATCAAAGAATTATAAAAAAAATGTTTCCTTTCTTGCTACTTTATTTAGTATTATTTAGTAACTTTATGGTCACATTCATGGTCACAATTTCACTGTAAAACTACTTTAATTATGGAACAAGCAAAGGTTTACGTAAGCTTCTTTTTAGACGCATCCCGCCCAAATTCAGATAACACCTGTTTAATCAAATTAAACATTTATCAAAAACCGCATAAAAAAAGATATGGCACTGAATTTCATTGCACCAAAGAAGATTGGGTTAAACTTAATAGCGCCAAGCTTAGAGATGATTCGTTAAAAGAGCTGAAGAAAAAATTAAGTGCTTTACAATCTAAAGTTGAGGAAGTAATTAAGACACTTAATCCGTTTTCATTCTTAGCTTTTGAAGAAGAATTTTTCAATGGCGGTGCAAGTGAAAAAAATCGAACTCAAACAAGAATGCTTGCTGATTGGTTCAATGTCGCCATCAAAGAATTTAAAGCAAATGACCAGGTAGGCACTGCCGGCACTTATCAAACAACTATTAATTCAATAGCATCCTTCAAAAACAATTTGCAAATTCAGGATATTACGCCAGCATTTTTAACCAGCTATGAAAAGCATTTATTAAGCGAAAACAAATCGCTTACTACTATCAACATTTACATGCGCAATCTTCGGGCAATTATAAATGCTGCAATAAAGCAAAAGTCATTATCAAAAGACAATTACCCATTTGCTCAATATGAAATTCCTACTGGTCAAAATGTAAAAAAGGCACTGAAAGATTTTGATATAAACCTTTTATTGCAATACAAGCCGGAAAAAGACGACCATAAAAAGGCACTCGATTTTTGGTTGTTTTCTTATTTATGCAGCGGTATAAACTTCGCAGATATTATTTCTCTAAAACCTAATAATATCAACGGCTCATATCTTATTTATCATCGTCAAAAAACAATCAGAACTAAGAAAAAAGATTTAAGACCTATTAAGGTTGGTTTAAACAGCAGGGCAATTGAAATTTTGGAAAGATGGAAAACCGCAGATGCAAACAACCCATATTTATTTCCGGTATTAGAAACTGGCTTAGCAGCCAAAACAATTAAGAACCGTTGTCAGCGGTTTATAAAATGGGTTAATAAAAGAATGTATGAAATATGCGAAGCTTTAGGCATTCAGCAAAAAACAGGCACTTATGCAGCACGTCATACATTCTCAACCGTGCTTAAAAGAAAAGGTGCACCAATTGCCTTTATTAAAGATTCGTTGGGTCATAGTTCAATGTTGGTTACTGAAAACTATTTAGGAAGTTTTGAAGATGAAGTAGCATTGGAATATGCGAATGAATTAACCAACTTTGGTACTCCAAAATTAAAAGCAGTTTAAGGAGTGAATGGATATTAAAATTTTTGATAGCATTTTACACGGCAAGTTAAGACCATGGAAAATTGATGAAAGCGATACAACGCAATTTATTGATTGCATTAAGTCAGTGCCTAAAACTGTACCGCAAACAACACATGAACTTTTTAAGACAACAAAAACATTGTTGAACAAACAGGCTGGGCTATTGGCGATTACACAACCACTAAACCAACCTATTAAAGAACTTTCTTTTCAAACTGTTTCGCCTGTTTATTATAATGCTAATACACAATATTATTTATCGCTTATCAGCAATGCAACGACGTTATATTATAACATTTTTATTGAGCAAGCAAAGCAATGGGAAGATGCTATAGATATTAACTTTCAAACACAAAAAGTTTTAAAATCACTTATTGTATTAGCAAAGCAAACGATTGAAGAATTAAACGAAAGAAGTTATACAGATGTGCCGGATAATAAATCAGACATCGTTCATTTTGCTCTGTTTGTTTTAAAGCAAAACCTGTTAACACTTCACCAAAGTATTCAGCATGAACTTAAAGAGGAACTACAGGAAACGGTTTCACTTGAAAATTTATATCTGCTGGAATTAGAAATTCCGTTTGATGATTCAATATCTTTCGTAGGTAAACCATTAAACCAGTTGTCAGTTCAAAGCAAAAAAACTTTAAAGCTTTCATTTGGCTTTAATAGTTTTCAGAAAAAAGAACAACTCAAATCAATTGTTCAGCAACTATGCCTGCGTATTGACTTATTAAATGAAGATATATCACCAGTTGATAAATTATTAGAACTCCTATTTGCAAAAGATATTAAGCCTGGCTTAATTAAAATTCAATTAAATACAGACAACATAAGGTTTCGTTATACAATTGAGAAGCTTCAGCCATATTTTGATTCTCTTTCTTTTATCAATATTGAACGAACCGAATCTTTCTTTTCAAAGGGCGGAACATTACTTAATGCAAATGATATGTCAAAAGCTAAAAAGTCTAAGCCCAAACAACAGCAAGAAATAGATAAAATCTTCAAAGAAGTACAATAAAAACATTCACTTTATTCAGGAAAAACCTTCAGGTATGAATACCTGAACCTTTTCGCTTTCAAGGTTTCTCAGCTTCGCTCCATCATTTTAAAAAATAAAAAGATGGAAAACGAACAATTAATTTTAAGCAAACTGAATGAAATTTCAGAAAAGCTCGATGAGCAGAACCGCTTACAAAAAACAGTATTAAACTTTAATGAAGCTTGCAAGTATTTAGATGTAAGTCCTTCTCATCTATACAAGCTTACATCTGCAAAGCAAATTCCGCACTTCTGCCCGCAAGGTAAAAAACTATATTTCAAACGGCAGGAATTAGACGACTGGCTGCAGCGCCACCGGCAGGTAACGACACAGGAAATTCAAAAGCAGGCAATCCATTACCTCAATAAAAAATCATAGTGGCAATGGCATCTGCAACAATGTTTAAAGGCTTTGTAACTCCTTTAGAAAACCGTTCGCTGATTGTAATTACAAAAGATATTCAGGAAGGAAAATACAAACAACCTGTTGAAGCAATCAGGGCGCTTATCAGAGAAGGAAAATTTGAAGAAGCCGAAAATCAAAAAAAGCAATTACTGGGTTTTACGCCATCAGCAACTTTCAACGGCGGGAGAAAGCCTGAATACGTAGTTGATTATAGTCAATACATAGTGCTTGACTTAGATAATCTTCAGCCGCAGCAACTTGAAGATGCTTTTCAAAAAGCATCCGAAATAAAATATACATTTTGCTGTTTCCGCAGCCCAAGCGGTAATGGTTTGAAAATTTTGGTTGAAGTAAACAGCGATAAGGAACAGCATGAACAAGCTTACAACGCAGTTGCAGACTTTTACGAAAAAGAATTAAATGTAATCATTGACCGTTCCGGCAAAGACATAACAAGATTATGTTTTGTAAGCTACGACCCGCACTTGTACAAGAACATATATCATGAGAAATATCCTATACTTGAAATTATACAGGTTGCGCCGCTAAAAACTCCAACAGAAAATTCGCTCATAATAAATAATACAAATTCAGATGAACATGTATTTCTGTTTCAGCAGCAGGTTTTGTTTACAAACAAAAAAGCCGAGTATTCAAATGGCAATCGCAACAATTATATTTTTCGTTTAGCATCAAATTGTAATCGCGTTGGTATTCTGCAAACAGATGCACTTGCACTTATCTCACAGGAATTTGATTTACCGCAAAAAGAAATTGCCAACGCTGTAAACAGCGCTTATAAAAATCATAAACATGAGTTTGCAACTATAACACCTTCAATAATGACAGAAGAAGAAAGTATGCCGGAACAAATGCCAACGCTGCCAGATGAAATATTTTCCTTACTTCCTGATTTCCTGCAACGAATAGTTTCCGTAGCAACATCAAAAGAAGAAAGAGACATACTCTTGTTAGGTTCTATTGTCGCTTTAAGTTCATGTTTACCAAAACTTACGGGTTTATATGACAATAAACAAGTAAACGCCAATCTGTATCTTTTTATAACAGCACAGGCATCAGCTGGCAAAGGCAGGCTAATACATTGCAGGCAGTTAGTTGCGCCCATACATAAAGCCATAAGAACACAAGCAAATATTTTAAAAAAGGAATACGATGCTCAAATGCAGGATTACAACAGCAAAAAGAAAAACGATACCAATTTAGAAAAGCCGGTTAAGCCACCTGAAAAAATGTTGTTCATTCCTGCAAACAATAGCAGCACCGGTTTCTTTCAGTTATTAAATGATAGTGATAGCAAGGGCTTTATTTTTGAAACAGAAGGCGATACTATGGCGCAGGCTTTCAAAAGCGATTATGGCAATTATAGCCACGGCTTTCGCAATGCTTTTCAACATGAGCCAATAAGTTATTATCGCAGAACAGAAAGAGAGTATGTAGAAATAGAACGTCCCTGCTTATCTGCGCTGCTTTCCGGTACGCCAAAACAAATAGGAACTCTAATTCCTAATGCTGAAAATGGATTGTTCAGCAGGTTCATGTTTTATGTTATGAATATACAGGATGTATGGAAGAATGTTTTTGAATGCAATACTGATAATGGTTTAGACGCCTACTTTCAAAATCTTGCATCTGAATTTTTTACTTTATACCAGGCTCTAAACAATCAGCCTGAAATAACTTTTTCACTTACTGCCGAACAGCAATTAAAATTCAATAAATACTTTACTGAAGCTCAAACCTTGTATATCAGTTTGAAAGGTCTTGATTATATCGGTACTGTTCGGCGCTCAGGTCTTATAGCTTTTAGAATGATGATGGTAATATCAGTATTAAGAATTTTGGAAACAGGTGACTTGTCAAATCAAATCATTTGTACAGATAATGATTTCGATAATACACTCAAAATAATAAAAGTTTTAATTAGCCATGCAGCTAAAGTATATTCTGATTTACCGGAAGAACCTGCAAAGCCAAAACCAAAGAACCGAAAAGAATTATTCTTGGAAGCATTGCCTTACTCATTCAACCGTCAGGATTACGTTGCAATAGCTGCAAACTTAAAAATAGCCGATAAAACCGCACAGGCATATATAACACAATTAGCAACCGTAGGCATCATTAAGCGTGATGAACACAACAATTATCTTAATCCAGCTAAAGCACCCAAATAGCGCTATAAGGATTTAAGGAAGCAAGGAAATCATTTCCTCAAATCCTTAATTCCTCATTATATTTAACTACAATATACTTTACTTTTTTGTTTCTTATATTTGTCAATATTTGTCAAGTCAAATACTAACAATGGCAACGCAGTTTGGAGACAAAATCAGGTCATTGAGAACGAAGCAAAAGATGTTACTACGCCATTTAGCTTCAGCCTTAGATATTGATACAGCACTATTAAGCAAAATAGAGAAGGGAAGCAGAGCTATAAAGAAGGAACAAATTCCAACAATTGCAAACATTCTCAATACCGATAAAGAAGAACTTATTACTCTCTTTCTTACTGACCAGGTAATGCATGTATTAAAAGATGAAAAACATGCTGATGAAGCACTGAAAGCCGTTTCAAAGAATATAAAAAAAAGAATAAAACCTTAATACATGCCAAAGAAGGAAGTTCTTACAGATTTGTGGGTTTACGAATTATTAAAAGAAGCAAATATAAAACTTCACCCACAAGGCAGCAATGTAAAAGAGATTAATGATGCACTAAAATCTGCATCAAAGGCAGGAACAGGAAAGGTAGGATTTCCCGAATATAGCGGTGTAGTAAAAGACTTTTTATTGCTTGTAGAAAATAAATCTGATGTATCTCAGCATATTAATCGGAATGAGAAGAATGTAATAAGCACTGATATAACAAGTATTAAAAATTTTGCAGTTAATGGCGCATTATTTTACGGTAAACATCTAGCTCAAAAAACTTCCTATAAAAAGGTTATAGGATTTGGAGTTTCGGGAAACGAGAAAAGACACAGAATTACTCCGATTTTTATAGATGAAAGAGGCGGGTATAAAGAACTTGAAGATGTTGAGACCTTCACGCTTTTTAATAAAAAGAATATTGATGAGTACTACACAAAAACCATATTAAAAGAGCAAACTCCTGAAGAAAAAACAACTGAAGAAATTTTGCAAGACGCGAAAAGTCTGCATGAAGATTTAAGAAATTATGGCAGTATTCAGGACAAGGACAAACCTCTTGTAGTATCCGGGATTCTTTTGGCGTTAAGAGAAATGGAACACAAGGGTTTTAGTATAGAAAGCCTTACAGGAGATGATACAAATACTGATGGTGAAAAAATTTATAATGCTATAGAAAAAAACCTGCAAAGAGCAAATGTTTCACCCCAAGTTAAAAAGGACAAACTGCTTAGCCAGTTTTTAGTTATAAAAGATACAAAAGCTATTAATGAAATAAATGATACTCTTGAAAAAACACCTTTAAAGCATTACACCGAATTTCTTTATGAAAACATTTATAAAAATATAAAATATATACAGTCTGCTGAGGATTACTTGGGGCGATTTTACGGTGAATTCATGTCTTATTCTGGTGGTGATGGACAATCGTTAGGGATTGTGTTAACACCAAAACATATAACAGAATTATTTTGCGATTTAGCAGCATTAAAACCAACAGATTTTATACTTGACCCTTGCTGTGGAACCGCAGGTTTTTTAATTGCGGCTATGCATAATATGTTGCAAAAAACAAACAAGCAAGACCAGCAGCGAAAAATTAGAAAGAATCAGGTGCATGGCTTAGAGTTACAACCGTACATGTTTACCATAGCCACCACAAATATGATTTTAAGGGGTGACGGCAAAAGCAATTTAGAACAGGAAGATTTTTTAAAACAAAATCCAGCTCAGTTACAGGAAAAAGGTTGTACAGTAGGCATGATGAACCCACCCTATTCAATGGGTAGTAAAAGTAATCCCAGCCTTTATGAAATAAACTTTACAGAGCATTTGCTCAACTCAATTACTGAAGATGGAAAAGTCATTGTTATAGTTCCGCAATCATCTATGACAGGAAAATCTAAAGAAGAACAAGCAACTAAAGAGAATATCTTAAAATACCATACGCTTGAAGGAGTTATCACGCTTAATAAAAATACATTTTATGGCGTTGGGGTTAATCCATGCATAGTCATGTTTACAGCAGGTGTGCCACATGACAAAAACAAAATGGTTCGTTTTATAAATTTCGAGAATGATGGCTTTGAAGTACAAAAACATCGGGGTCTTGTAGAAACCGTTGAAGCAAAAGACAAAAAACAACATTTACTGGATGTGTGGTTTGACCGTATAGAAACCGAAACAAAATTTTGCGTAAAAACCATCATAAATCCAGAAGATGAATGGTTACACTCATTCTATTATTTTAATGATGAAGTACCTACAGAAGCTGATTTTGAAAAAACAATAAGCGACTACCTAACGTTTGAGTTTAGTATGATTATGCAAGGAAGAGAATATTTATTTAATAGTAATAAGTAATACTTACAATGGACTTAAAAAATGTGATTTGGAAAGACTTTATTATAGGGCAAACATTTGAAGTCTTTTCTACCTCAAGCAGCATAGATAAAACTAAGTTATTAAACTTTAAGGGAGACATTCCCTATATCACAAGAACAGACCAAAATAATGGATGTGATTCATTTATAGGAACGCAAGACCTTAGATACAAAACTGATAAAGCGAATGTTATTACTATCGGTTTAGATACACAAACCGTATTTTATCAAAAATCTAAATTTTATACTGGTCAAAATATACAAATTTTAGAGTTTGAGGGTTTAAATGAATACAATGCGAAGTTCATAATTACATTGCTAAAAGCTCAGATGAGCAAATTTAATTGGGGTGGAAACGGTGCAACATTAACACGTCTCAGAAAAACAAAAATTTTACTTCCTGCTACACTTGAAGGCAAACCGGATTATGCATTTATGGAAAGTTATATAAAAGAAAAAGAGAAGAAGTTGGTCAATAAATATAAATCCTATATATCACTTAATATTAAAGAGCTACAAAAAAGTAGGGCAACGGAAATTGTTGAAAAAGAATGGAAGGAGTTTGAAATTGGAAAATTGTTTACAATTAATACTGGTAAAGGGAAAGGGTTAAATCATTTGACTAATATAATAAGTGGTGGTGTAAATTATTTAGGTGCAACTAATTCAAATAATGGTGTATTAGCTTATGTAGAAGAAGTAAAGAATATGATACATAAAGGAAATGCAATTTGTTTCATTAGAAATGGAGAAGGTTCTATGGGATATTCTGTATACAAAGCTGAAAACTTTATTGCCACTTCAGATATTAGTGTTGGATATTCTGAATATCTTAATAAAGAAATAGGGCTGTTTATTACAACAATTGCCGACAAGATTAGAGGCAAATATAACTTTGGCTATAAAAGGAGTGAAAGTCGTTTAAAAAAAGAAAAAATTTTATTGCCAGTAAACCAAATAGGCAAGCCCGATTATCATTACATGGAACAATACATGAAAGCGTTAGAATATCAAAAAATAATGAATTACTTAGATTTCAAAGAACTGAAAAAGATGGATTTACTATCAACATTGTAATAAATAATCAAACAGAAAATTGCACATAAGAAAGAACAAAGCAAAGTCAAATGAATAGAATTGACATAAGTGGCTACAAATCGATTAAGGATTTGAGTTTAAATCTTAAGCCCATCAACGTTTTTATTGGTGCAAATGGTAGCGGTAAAAGTAATTTTTTGTCCTTTTTTGATTTTCTAAAACAGGCGTACAACCGGAATTTGCAAGAATTTGTTGCACTAAAAGGTATAAATACCTTTTTGCACAAAGGTGATAAAGTAACAGAGGAAATTTCAACTCGTTTGTATTTTCCCAACACAAACGGCTATTCATTTACCATAAAAAAAGGAGATGCTGGATTTATTTTTACAAAAGAAGGAATGTGGTACGGCAATAATCCATATGTTACAAATCCAATAGATATTGCCTCGTTTGGTTTGGAATCAACTTTGCGCTACCAAACAAAACCGAGAGCAGAATATATTAGAGATTATCTAAATCAATTAGCTAAATATCACTTTCATGATACTGGTGAAAATTCACCCTTTAATAAAGAATCAAATATTGAAAATGATAAATTCCAATTAGATGAAAAAGGTAGCAACTTGGCGGCGTTTTTATATAACATTCAAAAAGAACACTCAATAGTTTATAACTTAATTATCAAAACTATTCAAAGTATTGCGCCTTATTTTTTAGATTTTTTTTTTAGACCTGAAAATAATGCAAATTTAAAATTAAGATGGCAGAGTAAATATAGTTCGACAGTTTATGGAGTAAATGATTTATCCGATGGCACAATCCGATTTATTGCATTAGCAACATTATTTCTCCAGCCACGTTTGCCTGAAACAATAATAATTGACGAGCCAGAGTTGGGCTTACATCCTACGGCTATTGCTAAACTTGCGGGTTTAGTAAAATCAGTCGCTGCAAAAAAATGTCAGGTTATTATTGCTACTCAATCTACCGATTTAATTAGTCATTTTGAACCCGAGGATGTTGTTACTGTTGACCAGCGAAACGGAGAAACTGTTTTTGAAAGATTAGATTCTAAGAAGCTTGAAGTTTGGTTAGAAGATTATACTATAGACGACTTATGGAAAAGAAACATTATTACAACAGGTCAACCAAATTTCTAATATATATCTATGAAACGAATTATTATGATTTGCGAAGGACCCACGGAGCAAGCATTTGCAAAAACTAACTTACAGGTTTTTTTTATTAACAGAAATATTTATTTGCAAACACCACTAATCAAGGCATCCAGAGGTGGTATCGTAAAATGGCATAGACTTAAAGACCAGATAGAAACACATTTAAAAGCTGAACAAGATGCCTATGTTACCACGCTAATAGACTATTATGGAATGTATGCCAAATATCAGTTTCCTGGATGGGATGCTGCTCAAACAATTGTAAATAGAATCAGTAGGATGGATAGCTTAGAGCAGTCAATGTTACAGAGTATTGACCCTCAATTCAAACATAGATTCATACCTTACTTGCAGTTGCACGAGTTTGAAGGATTACTATTCAATGATATTGAAGTTATCAAAAGCCAAGTACCACCTGAAGATTTAGTTGGTATAGCAGAACTTGAAAAAACTTTTGCAGATTATCCGAATCCTGAAATGATAAATAATATCAAAACTACCTCTCCATCTCACAGGTTAGGGCGTATTATTAATGGTTATAATAAAGTTGTTTATGGAGATATTATTTCAGAGGCAATCGGCTTGGAAAGAATTAGGGCAAAATCTCCAAGATTCAATAACTGGGTAACTCGTTTAGAAAATATTTAAAGCCTATGAGTCAATCTCTACTCTTAAATATCATTCCATTCAATCCACCATTCGGTAAACACAAATTTGCTTTTTATTACAACAAAGAAAAGACAGAAAGTTATTACCCAATTTTTAAAGGTGATTTTGGAAACCTTTTAGATGATAAGCTAACAGCATTAGAACTATTTGAATTAGAAAAATTATATACAGATTTTAAAGAACCCAAAGAAGGCGCATTAATAATAGAAATTGATTTAGCAGTTTCAACAAGATTTGCAAATCATTATTACCGTTATCTTATACGCAATTACTTCACTGGCATTGCAGATATAATACATCAAAACTTCACAAGCGAAACCGAAGTATGGTTTCATAATCCCGAAAAGAGCACATCAAAATTTAAAGCTTATAATCAGTTCACTTTAAAAGTACAGCACGCCAGAGTTACAAATAAACCAGAATTGGTTTTATCTTATGACGGTACAACTAAAGTATATACAAAACCTGTTTCTAAGATTTACAACTTTGATACAACGTTGTTTAACTGGATTGTTTGCAATCGTGTTTTATACAAATGGAAATTCCGTCCGCAGGAAATTATTAATCAGCCTCAAAACAGTTATCCGGTGGTAAGCAATATTCTTAAGCCACATTTTGAAATTGCTTTTGAAACGCCAAACCTTGACAATCGCTATCCCAAATATTTAAACTTACTATTAGATTTCTATAATAAATACCTTAATGTAGAATCTTTCAAGAAGCTTATACTATTAAGTGATGAAGGCTTTTGTAAAGCATTAGCTAATCAGTTTAGGATAATTAATACTGCTTCTAATGACTTGCTATATGGAAATAACAAAACAGGTAAAGAGCCGAAAAAAGATTTTAAGTATAAAGGACCTTACCAGTTACCATCTTCTCCAAATAATTTCAAATTTTTCTTTATTTATCAGGCATCAGACAAAGCCGGTGCGGTAACCGAATTGTATAAGAATTTTAATAAAGGATTTAAGGATGCTCAGTTTTCATTTCCGCGAATGCAGGATTACATTAAAATTCCGTTTGAATTAGATATATCAAAAAACATTGAATTTACCAATACTCAGACTGCAGTTGCAACAGTAAAGAATGCAATTAAAAATGCTGACTGGTTGCCTGACACTCGTTACATGGCATTGTTTGTAAATCCTGTATTAAAAGCAGATAAAAACGCTGACCATAACGCTATTTATTACCAGATAAAGGAGCTACTGTTATATGAAGATATTGGTGTGTTATCACAAGTAATAAAGAGTGAACACCTTTATAAAAATGGTAAACCTAATTCTTATTTCAATACATTTTTACCACATATTGAAATTGCGATACTTGCAAAGTTTGGTGGCATTCCTTGGAGATTGAACACACCAACAAACAATGAATTAATAGTTGGCATTGGTGCGTTTTATTCAGTTAAACAACAACTAAGATTTATTGGTTCTGCATTTTGTTTTAATAACGAAGGTGCATTTAAAGGCTTTGATTGTTTCAAGAAAAATGATACAATAAGTTTAGCAGGTTCAATACGCGAAGCTGTTTTAAAATTTCTTGTTGTTAATCATACGGCTTCAAGGCTCATTATACATTTTTATAAAGATATTTCTAAAAAAGAGCTTGAGCCAATCATGAATACGCTTTATAAACTCAACTTAAATATACCTGTAATAATTCTTACCATCAACAAAACAGAAAGTAAAGAACTTTTAGCATTCGATGAATCAGACCCGCAAAACCTGATGCCACTAAGCGGAACCATAGTAAAAGTAGGTTTGTCAGAATATCTTTTATTCAATAATACACGCTATGATGAAAGTTCAAGACCTGCAAAAAAAGAATATCATTTTCCTATAAAAATATCAATCTCTTGTACTACAGAAGGCATGTTAGATGATATGGATTTGATAGAGCAATTGCTTGACCAGGTGTATCAATTCAGCCGTATGTATTGGAAAAGCACAGACCAGCAAAGCTTGCCGGTTACCATAAAATATCCTGAAATGGTAGCAGAAATCTATTCACGTTTTAAATACCAAAAATTATCTGACTTTGGAAAAGAAAGCCTTTGGTTTTTATAAATATTCGGCGATAATCTGCAAGCAATATTCATCATAGTTTATTTTATGAGAAAACTTGACAAGCGCGCAATTTCATTTTACATAAGTTTAAAACGTTTTCTCTATACATGTAAACGAGAAAAGCGGAAAAGAAAGCGTAAAGCCGGAAAAGCAAGGCATGAGATTACCATGAAAAAGTATGCTGAAGCTCATGGAACTATTTATAATAAAAAGACTAATAGAATACTTTCACCCAAACCTAAACTGTCTCAAAACATACAGTTTTTATCTCAATTTCCAGATTTATTTTCTACTGTTAAAAATTCTACTAATGACAATGGACATTTTATTATACCCGAAACATTTTCTCTGATAGACAATTATAAGGAAAGCTTTAATTTTTTAAAAAGATTATTCTTTGTACTTCACAAAGGAGTTTGCAAAAAACTAATCCTTGATTATGTAAACTGTAAAAGAATTGATGTTGACGCTTCAATATGTATGGATATTATTTTAGGCGATTTCCTTCCTTATCTCAATGGATGTCATGCCAGAGGTTACAGCAATGTTTTCCCTAAGGAAATTTTACCGATTAATTTTGAGAGAGAGGAAATAATGAAGGTACTTTTCTCAATCGGTGCATATCGTAACCTAACGGGATTAAAAATAGATTATCCTGACATAGAAGATTTGCCAGTTTTAATTAATAATCAAAATTTCGCAAATAAATGGCGATTAAGTGAAATACATACAACGGATATTGTTGAATATATAAAGCGGTGTTTAAAAAGAATGAATAGGGAGCTAACGATTGAGTCAGAAACTGGATTTTATAAAGTTATTGGTGAGATAATGAGTAATGCAGAAGAACATGGAACTATGCCGCATCGCTTTGCTATAGGATTTTTTCAAGAGACACATAATAATGACGAACACTTCGGAATATTTAATTTATCAATTTTCAATTTTGGAAAAACGATATATGAAACTTTTAAATCCCCTGAATGTTTAAATACTGGAGTTGTTAAACAGATGACTGAACTTTCAGAAGATTATACAGAAAAGGGATGGCTGACGAAAGCAGAGTTTGAAGAAGAAACATTATGGACTTTATATTCTTTGCAAGAAGGAGTTACTAGTAAAGAAAAGAAAAGAGGAAACGGTTCAATTCAATATATAAGAAACTTCTTTGGTTTAAAGGGAGATATGGAAAAGGACGACGTTTCAAAAATGCTATTGATTTCTGGTAATACAAGAATACTATTTGACGGAACATATAATATTACTGAGAAGCAAGGCGTTAAAAGAAAATTTAAAATGATGACTTTCAATGATAGTGGTGATATAACAGAAAAACCCAATAAAAATTTCGTTACTTTTGCCCCCCATTTTTTTCCGGGAACAATTATATCAGCACGTATTTTGATTAAGTTTGATAATACAAATCAGCAAGACAATGGCACTCAAAACAATTAATATTGATTTACAAGAACATAGAACTATAGGTTCTAAAGTTTTTACTACTCGACCACGTGGTTTACAAGTACGCAATAATTCCCATATTGATTCTCTTGAACCTCACTATGACAAAATAACAATTACAATTCCTGAAGACATTTCATCAATTAACCCTTCTTTTTTAGAAGAATTTTTAGAAAATATTGTTTTAAAATTAGGTGAGGAAGGATTTCGTTCGAAATTTTCATTTATCAATAACGGTCGTTATAAAATTGATGTAGATTTAGAAGAAGCTATAGATAGAATACTACGTGAAGAAAATGCTTTAGCGTAAAATGTTCTTTTTACAAGTTACTACTACAAAATTATCAAATACTTTTTCTGCAAGTGATTGGTCAGCAATTGGTGCAGTAGCACAAGCTATTATTGCAATTGTAAATGTTTGCTTGGCAAGCTATATATTTATTTACCAGCGCCGGCATAATAATACAACTGATGAACATATCATAGCCACAAACAAGCAAAATATTGAGCATAGTGCACAGTTGAATAAGGAACTTATTAAAAACAATGCTCAATTAAATGAACAAAATATAAAGCTGCAATGGTTTAAAGAGTTAATAGTTCAACCTAACATAGAAGCAATTAATTCTTTTTACGCAAATCTTTATAGAATCAAAGAAAAAATTGTAACGTCAGATTTACCAACTGAAGCTAAAGAAGATATAAATAATTTTATCAAAGCCGAGTTAACAACCTTAAGAAAATCCTTTATTGATACTCTTTTAATGGTTGACAAAAGTTTTGCAGACCAGCTTTTGCAGAATTTGGACAACTTGATTGATGATATAACAAACGCAATTTTTAGTGATGAACTTAAATTAAATGTTCCAACTGTTTATGAGAAGTTCATTGGTTCTAAAATATCATATTCTCGAAATAGCCTTTTAGCTCAATTGTACAATTACAAAGGCATTTCAAATACATAATTAATTAGAGAAGTTTTAAAATCAAAATAAATCTCTCGCAAAGTTAATTGCCTATTTCACCAATAAGATAAAGCTCAACGTAAACTAAACTCAGCAGCCAAAAGATTCCGCCATAAACACAAATCCTGCGCACAGTAGCCGTCATTTATTGCGTTTCCTTTTGGCTTGTACTAACGGCAATTGAAGCATAGCATTATTTTATTTTATAATCATTAAAATCATGTATTATGTCTTCAATTAGTATTTCTGTTCATCATTCCGGTTCATCATTCAGTATTTACTTAAATGCTATTACGGCAAACGGTGTTGTTTGGCTTCCTCTTAGCTTGCAGCAGTTTAAATATTTTTATACCTTTTGCATTGGTTCTTGTATTAAACCAGGTCAGCGCACTTATTATTATCATTGCTTGCCATTTTAAGCCTTCGGGCTTTTTATTCTAAACAATATTTTGCAGATTTAAAAAGCTATCGTAATATTGCGATATAAATACAATGGGCGCAACTAAATCATACGAGTTCAGTACAAAAGAAAACAGGTTAGCCAGATATGCTAAAGCATTGGCACATCCTGCAAGAATTGCTATTTTAAAATTATTGGCAACAAAAGCAACATGCCAGTGCGGAGATATAGTAGAAGAACTGCCACTTTCACAAAGCACCGTTTCACAGCATTTAAAAGAACTGAAAGAAGCAGGTTTAATCAAAGGTGAAATAGAAGGCGCAAAAGTTTGCTATTGCATTGACGGAAAAGAATGGAAAGCAGCACAGGTTTGGATTAATCAACTATTTGACACATATAAAGGTGGCAGCAATTGTTGTTAACCTTTTTTTTGTTTATAACTATCGTCATATTACGATAACCATAAAATATAAATATCATGCAAACACAAGAAGACGTAAAAGAACTGGTAAGGCAGAAATATTCAGAAATTGCTTTACAAGACAAAGAGATAAACCAAAGCTCATGCTGTGGTTCTGGTTGTTGTTCAACCGAAGTGTATAACATCATGTCTGATGATTACACACAGTTAGAAGGTTATAATCCTGATGCTGATTTAGGCTTAGGCTGCGGCTTACCTACTCAATTTGCAAAAATAAAAAAAGGTGATGTAGTCATTGATTTAGGCAGTGGTGCAGGTAATGATGCTTTCATAGCAAGGAATGAAACAGGAGAAACAGGAAAAATAATTGGCATTGACTTTACACCGGCTATGATTGACAGAGCAAGACAAAACAATGAAGTAAGAGGTTTTAATAACGTTGAGTTCAGGCAGGGAGATATAGAAAAAATGCCTGTTACAGCTAATACAGCAGATGTTATAGTAAGCAACTGCGTACTAAACTTAGTGCCAAATAAAGATGCTGTAATCAAAGAAATATACAGAGTGCTAAAGCCAGGTGGACACTTCTCAATTTCTGATATTGTTTTAGAAGGTGAGTTGCCGAAGCAAATTAAAGAAGCCGCTGAAATGTATGCAGGATGTGTAGCCGGAGCAATTCAAAAGCAGGTTTATTTAGAACTGATAGAAGCAAACGGATTTAAAAGCATAACAGTTCAAAAAGACAAAGCAATTATTATCCCTGATGATATACTAAGTCAATATTTATCCGCAGAACAAATTGAAGCATTCAAACAATCAGGTACAGGTATAACAAGCATAACCGTTTATGCAGAAAAACTCACAGAAGAAAAGAAAGCATGTTGCGGTCCTGATTGTTGCAATTAAATGTCTGAAAAAATGATAGCCATTAAATCAATGCAACCTGAGCATTGGACACAGGTAAAAGAAATTTATGAAGATGGAATAAAAACGGACAATGCAACATTTGAAACATCTGCGCCTGAATGGGAAGCGTGGGATAAAGCACATTTACAGGAATGCAGGTTAGTAGCTATAGAAGATACTAAAGTTATTGGTTGGGCTGCATTAGTTTCTGTTTCATCAAGATGCGTTTATTCAGGTGTTGCAGAAAATAGTGTTTATATAAGTTCAATAGCACAAGGTAAAGGCGTCCGTAAATTATTGCTCAAAGCATTAATTGAAGAAAGCGCAAAAATAAATATATGGACTATTCCAACAGGCATATTTCCTGAAAACATTGCAAGTATAAAACTTCATGAAGCTGTCGGTTTTCGGGTAATCGGTACAAGGGAAAGAATTGGTAAGATGAACGGTATTTGGAGAGACACATTATTCTTGGAACGTAGAAGCACAAAAGTAGGATTATGATAAACAAATACAGGTTGTTCATATCAAAGCAAAAGCGATATATTTTCATATTGGTTAGTGTCATTCTACTTAATTTTTTCTTTGGTTTTGATATTAAGTTTACTATAATAAATATTCTCTGGATACTTATTAATATAATATGAAGAACATACTCATTTTATGTACAGGAAACAGTTGCAGAAGCCAGATAGCAGAAGGTTATTTAAGATTTTTTGCAGGCGATAAAGCAGAAATATTTAGTGCGGGAATTGAAACACACGGAGTAAATCCAAAAGCTATTCAGGTAATGAAAGAAGATGGAATTGACATTTCAAAACAAACATCAAACAATGTAAATGATTATATAAACATCGCCTTCGATTATGTAATTACTGTTTGTGATAATGCAAAAGAAAGATGCCCATATTTTCCATCCAAGGCAAAAAAGTTTCATCAAAATTTTCCTGACCCTGCAAAAGCAAAAGGCGATGAAACTGCAATAATGCAACAATTTAGAAGCGTTAGAAATATGATTAAACAATACAGTAAAAGCTTTACAAAAGAAAACTTATAATTACTTCACTTGATTTCTTTTAAAAAACTAAGTATTAGCTTTAACTAATGAAATTTACAGCAATCATATTTATTCTAAGTCTAACAGCTTTTTTTGCTGAAGTTTCAGTATTGCAATTAATACAATGCAATGTTGAGGGTACACAAAAAATGGATAAATGTGGTGTTTGCAACATGAAGAATCAAAAAGATGTTTGCAAGACCAAAAATAAAAAAAATAATGATGGCTGCAATAAAAATTCTTTTTGTTTCAGTTGCCCTTTATGCTCATCTTTTGTTGCAAATAAACTCAATCAGCAACAAACGGTACAACTAATTTTTAAAAAAATATACTGCTTATATTCTGATGATTTTACTTCAGATTATATTCCTTTCACATGGAAACCGCCAAACACATTTTTTAGTCAAACAGATTAAGTAAAAAATTTTATCATTTTTAAAAATATAATTATGAAACGTATAGCAATTGCAGCACTGGCTTTAATGCTTGCTGTTGGCAGTTTTGCCGGCGGTGGCAGTCATAAGCATGCTGCTAAAAAGGTCTGCACCAAATGCGAAAAATCGCAGTGCACTCCATTATGTAGCCAAACTGGTTGTTGTAAAAAAAGCTAATCAGCTTTAAGCAAAACCCCGCAGTTGCGGGGTTTTGTATATGTTAACAGGAACACTATTTTAATTTGAAAATAAATCTTAATAAAAAATGAAACAATTATTCTTCTTAATACTTATGGTTACAATGGCAACAATAACAAACGCACAAACTAAAACAATTTATACAGATGACTGCGAAGCAAAAAATAAAAACGGTGCACTCACCTGCAAATTGACTTCTCCTGAACTTAGAAAGCGAAAGGAAACAGTTTTAAAAAGTTTGAAAAGTCAAATTCTTCAAAAAAATGAATTAGCAAATGGCTATTCATATAAATTTACTGGTTCTGATAAAATGGTTGATGAATTAACCGAATTCGTAAAAACAGAAAGAGCTTGTTGTGATTTTTTTACTTTCAATATATCAATTAGTGGTGATAAGAGTGAAGCATGGTTAGAAATAAAAGGTCCTGATGGTGCAAAAGACTTTATTAAAACAGAGCTTGAACTATAATTATTCAAATGCTTACTTTAAAATCAATTTCGATATTTATACTTGCAGGAATTTGTGAAATAGGTGGAGGTTATCTTGTATGGCTTTGGTTAAGAGAAAACAAATCAATAACCTATGGAATTTTAGGTGCAATCATCTTGATTGCGTATGGTATAGTTGCCACATGGCAACAAGCAAATTTTGCAAGAACGTATGCGACCTATGGAGGTTTTTTTATAATTATGTCTTTACTATGGGCTTATAAGTTTGATGATTTTCGTCCGGACAAGTATGATATAATTGGAGCAGCCATCGCATTACTTGGAGTATGTATTATCTTTTTTGCTCCAAGAAAATAATATCAGATAATAGGTAATAAGGTGTTCGTCATTTCAGCGTCAGCAAAAAGATATGCCAAACCATTGCAGCAAAAAGCAATAATTTATTTAGTCACTTTTATGGTTTGCTTTTAGCTGCAATGCCTTTTAGGTGCTTCGCAGTTTGTCATACTTTATTGCAGTTCCGCTTCATTCCTCACGGCAGCTATTGTGTCCTTCATGCCGCTTTGTTCATTACGTTCTTCGTTACGCTCATTACACCACGTTCGCAGCTAATAAATTGCTTAAAAGCATGGCACACTATCACCACACATAAGCAATCGCACAAGTGATGCACATGCCTTTCACAAGCCAACGCTACTATACTCACTGGGTTTCATTTCGCTTCACTCGTCCTTCATTCACTTCCGCATCATTCAGTCCACCCGCTGCCAATGTTGTGCTCGCCTTGCATGCCTGCTAAAGCTTCGGGCTTGTCATGGTTTTTTGCCAACGCTCATAGCTTGATTAAACAAAAACACACGCCAAGCCCTTGCGTAATACGTTGCTGTCTATTGCCATCAAATGGCTTTCATATCCAGCACTTGTAGCAGGCACTCGCAGCCAATTTCGTTCGTACCTCTCTTCATTGGCTTTGTCGGCGAAGCCGGCTTAGCTACAGTGCGGGCAAGTGTGTCGCACAGCCTTGCTTCTTTTTAGCCGCAGGCGCTATTACCTAATGAATTAATTTTAGGTACATGGAAAAATTGACATCTGGTCTTACAGGAATTGCAGGCGAATATTATGTTGCTGCCGAACTTTCGAGACGTGGTTTCATGGCTTCAATAACTTTAAGAAATAATGATAGCATTGATATACATGCTTCAAGCATAGAAAGTAAAAAACTATTTGCAATTCAGGTTAAAACAACTAAGTCAACAAGCGCAAGATGGATTCTAAATACAAAAGCTGAAAAGAATTTTGATGATAAACATTTTTACGTCTTTGTCAACTTAAAAGAATTAGATAAACGACCGGATTTTTATATCGTTTCAAGTCTTGTCGTAGCTGAAAGAGTTAGGCTCTCACATGCTTCCTGGTTAAATAATCCGGGTAAAAAAGGTCAGGCACATAATGATTCATCAATGCGGATTTTTGAAGATAAAACAGGTGAATTTTTAGAAAGATGGGGTTTGCTTGAATAATAAAAAAGTACAGCAAGTTAGGCGGCTATCTCAATCCCTTTCATTTGCCTGCAAAGAAATTCCGCCATAAACGCAAAGCCATCGCTCTTTGCCAGCATTTATTGCGTTGCTTCTTTGCCGCCAGCTACGCCGCCTCATATAAATGCTTTCTTTTTCTTTTTTTCGGTTTTTCTGTTTCTTTTAAAAGTATTATTACTGTTGTGATGGAATAAAAAAGCCTCACATAATGCGAGGCTCTCAAAGCTTAAATGAGTTGATTATGCGATTTCATTTATCGCATCTACAATTGCTAAAGAATTATAAGCGCCATTTTTCAAAGTATATTGAACACCGTTTATTTCCTGAAAAAATTCAACTTCTAAAAGGAAGAAATTAGTACCGCTTCCATCCGGAGTTGCAGCAGGAGTTAGTGTTACATCACCTGAAGTTCCATCAATAGGAAGGTTCACTTCATTAGTATATTCAATAGTCGAAGTATGATTTGCGAAATCAATTTTCGCCCATGCACCACGTAATGTTACATGTGTTGCACCGGTAGGTTCTTCAATATCATTAATTGGTGTTAAGCCAGTCATTGTTATTACACCTGTTGAGGTATCAACTGAATAAGGCTTATACAGAATGCAGGAGAGAATTGCATAAAGATTAAAATTAAAGTTCTTCAACACATTTAATACACCTTTTGCTAAAATTCCAACTCCTACAGTACGTTCACCTCTTTTAGAATCTGTATCAAAGTTTTTTATAGCAGTCATCAATTTGGTTACTCTTGAAGTAACACGATTATCTGAAGCAGCTTTCATTAAAGTTCTTACAGTGTCTCTTAGTAATTTACCAGCGTTTGCAGCGCTTCCGAATTCAGTTCCGTTTTCACGGGTTCTTTGAAAATTTGGGTCATTCAAAATACGGTCACCGGATACACCACTTTTAGTTTTTACTAAATGCCCATCTTGTGTTTTATAAAAGGTTAGTTCCTGTAACGTACCTTCTAATTTTATAATACCTGTATTCCTTGCCATAATAAAATATTTATTGCATAAAATTAGAAAGAGTTATAACCCTAAATTAAAACTTGCTCATTGTTGTTGTCATTCATGCCGATTCTTCCGCATTGATTACTTTATTCCTTCTTTCCATCAAGTAACTTTGTTATGTTTTCAGCATAGTTTAAGTATAGCTGAAGTATGGATAGTGTATCAAACATGTAATAATTTATGGAGCGACTTTGCATATATCCAAAAGACATTCAAGTTGTAACCGGTAAAAGTGAAAGGTACGGTCGAAGCTTGCTTGTCAAAATCAAAAAAAGCTTTTCAAAAGAAGCACATCAGTTTGTTACCATTGAAGAATTTTGCAAGTACACTGGTTTGCAGTTCGATAATGTAGTTAAACAAATTCGATAGCCATCAACGATGAAAAGACTAACTGCCTTTTTACGTTCATAACACATCAACTTTTATTCTTTTGTTTTCTCTTACTTAATTAGCTTATGGTCACATTTGTGGTCACATAAAATGAAAAAGCAGTTGCAAAAAATACAACTGCTTGATTGTTAAGTGGGAGTTGACGGGTTCGAACCGCCGACCCTCTGCTTGTAAGGCAGATGCTCTAAACCAGCTGAGCTAAACTCCCATTATAAAGGGCTGCAAATATAAGTGCTGGCTTAATCATTGCAAACTTTTCATTACAAAATACCATCCTGAATATTTAAGGTAATTTCATTATCCTTACGTCTTCAGACATAAATGACGCATGATGGCTGAAATAGCCGGCGAAAAAAACAATATTATTCAAACTATAAAATCGTACAGTAAACAGTTGTTGGGTTTTATACGCAGTCGTGTGCCTAATAACGAAGATGCCGAAGACATTTTACAGGATGTATGGTACCAGTTAAGCAATCAGCAATCGCCAGAAGAAATAGACAGCATGAGCGGCTGGTTGTATCGTGTGGCAAGAAATAAAATCACGGATAATTATCGTAAAAAGAAAAATGTACAGCTTGACAATAGTGATGTTGATGATAAAGACACTTTAAGTATTGCAGATATTTTTTTAGCAGACGCAGTTGATATAGAAACAAAAGAATTGCAGCAGGTTTTTTGGGAAACATTATTTGAAGCATTAAAGGAGTTGCCTAAAAATCAGCGTGATGTTTTTATTCTAAATGAACTGGAAGACAAAACCTTACAACAAATTGCAAATATGCAAGGCGAGAAATTGAAGACCATAATTTCAAGAAAGCGATATGCGGTAAAACACCTGCGTAATCAACTTGAAGATTTGTATAATGAATTTATGAATTACTAAACTTTATTGTATGTATAGTAAAAAAAGAAAGATTTTTTTTGAACTGCCTGTTATTGTATTTATAGCCGTATTTGTACTTGGATATGTTGTAATGCTCTTATGGAATTACGTTTTTCCAGCAGTGTTGCACACACAACGCATTACTTACTGGCAGGCAATTGCCTTGTTTGTGCTTTGCAGAATTTTATTTTTTGGATTTAGAAGAAGGTATAATAATAAGCCAGACATGTGGCGTGGCCGCGGACAGCAATGGCGACAAAAATGGATGAACATGAGCGATGAAGAACGCTCAAAATTTCGTGAAGAATGGAAGAAGCGTTGCAGCCCTTCTGAACGAAAACACGAATAATTATTATAGTGGTTTATTAACCACTATTTTTTTGATGCGACTTAAAGTAATTTCTTTTCTGCCTCGTCTTCTTAATAAAGCATTCAATTTAAAAATATAATTATGAAGACAAGACAGGTTTTAAAAGCGATAATATTTGGTGTATGTATTGGCGCTGCTATATTTTTTATACCATTCCCATTGAGGTTCATTTTTGGTTTCTTGCTGATATTTTTTGCATTCAGGTTTTTTGCATTCGGCAGAAGATTCAGAGGTGGATGGAGAAGCGGTTATGCACCTTATCAATTCATGCATAATCATGCATATGCAGACCGCTGGCGCAACATGAGCGACGATGAGCGCAAAGCATTTATAAAAAAAATGGAAAGCGAATTATTTGCAGATAAAGCCGCAGCTGAATAAAATATTCAATTAAAAAATATATACATGAAAAGAGGAAGCTTATTTTTTATCGGGCTGATATCTGCCATTGCAACTTTTACAGGTTTAAATTATGCACTAGGCAGGCCAGGATATTACTATGAACGATATCATTCTTACAATCATCGCCATTGCTTTGATGAAAGATATGATCGCCGTTATGATGAACGGTACGATCATGATTATCAGCACCACAGCGATTCATTACACAGTAATTATTAATCATTTATAAAAACAAAAGAAGAGTTATGTACAATCAAAGATTCGCGCAACATGGCGCCGCTCACGGAAGGCGAAATCATCCGTTTATGCAATCACATTTTCGCGCACAGGTAAACGTGTATAAAACAGAAAACAGTTATGAACTGATGGTGTTTGCCCCAGGACGTGTAAAAGAAAATTTCAGCGTTAAAGCGCAGGGAACTGAGCTTACGGTTTCTTATACGCCGCCTGAAGGTTTACCAAGGCCGGAATGGGTAAAGAAAGAATACAGCCGTGGTGGTTTTGAAAGAAAATTTACCATTGATGAAAGTATTGACGCAGCAAACATTAAAGCAAATTATGCTGATGGTGTGTTACAGGTAAGCTTGCCAATCATTCCTGGCAAGGAAACGCCACAGCAAGAAATTCCGGTGAACTAATTTTAAGTTTAGATTTTATTAAGGCTTTCGAAAGAGAGCCTTTTTTATTTTCAGTTTAATAAAGCTGTCATACTAACCTATGGTATTAAAGTTGTAAAAACATTAAACCACTAACTTACTTCACACAACTCATCCCATCTTGAAGTATAACGCGGACTACGAAATTCCTGGCGCATTTTCCAGTTACGTTTGGTGCCTGATGCTGCAAACTTCAGCACATCATCACGCATACTAAAATTGATATTATCCATCATGCTCATTAACATGCGGCCATTTGTTCTGGCAGATTCAAACATATCGCCCTGCAACAAATCATCATATACAATGCCGCCCAGCATTACGCCGGCTTTTTTAAATAAGCTTTTCTTATCGTCTTTGTTAGCTATGTGGTAAACGCGTTCAGCTAAACGTACTGCCGGCTTTATTAATTCGCTGGTTATTGATGTGGCGTTTGATAATATTATGCTATCACTTATGGCTGGCCCGTGTTTAAATTGTTCGCCCGGCATTTTTTGTTGCTTCGGTACAACAAATACACTTATAAAAGTAGCAGCACCGTATTGGCGACGCAGTTTTTCAGCAGCTCTTGAAGTGTAGGTTGCTACTGCTTCTTTAATATCGCTTAACGCTGTTACCGGTGTTCCAAACATGCGTGTGGAAGCAATCATTTTTTTTTCTTTCAAAGGTTCATCCATAATAATTGCATGTTCTCCTTTCAACTCTTTAATTAATCGCAAACCAACAACACCACCAAAGTTTTTTCTTGCCCATTCTTCATGCATTAATGTAAAATGATAAGCATCATAAATACCATACGAATTTAATTTATTAGCGAACTGCTTTCCAACACCCCAAACTTCACTAACAGGTGTAGTGAGCAATGCTTCGTTCACTTTTTGCATAGTATCAAGCACCATAACGCATTGCGTTTCTTTTTTATTTGCCTTTGCCATGTGGTTGGCAACTTTGCTCAGCGTTTTAGTGGGCGCCACACCTACTGATACTTTTACACCTGTCCATTGTTCAACTGTTTCGCGAATCATTAATGCAGTCTCATATAGTTGATTAAGCGGAACATGATTCATGTTTAAAAACGCTTCATCTACTGAATATACTTCCACTAAATCTTCATCACCCATAATCATACGCAGCGTTTCCATCACCCGCCAGCTCATATCACCATACAAATTATAGTTCGATGAGAAAGTAGCTACATCATATTTTTCAATGGCTGCTTTTGCTTTAAAATATGGACCGGTCATTTCCAGTCCATAAACTTTTGCTTCATCACTTCTTGAAATAATGCAGCCATCATTATTACTTAAAACCACAACTGGTTTCTCTGCAAGTTCAGGACGAAATACTCTTTCTGCAGAGCAATAAAAACTGTTACAATCAACTACGGCGTACATGCGAGTTATAAGTTTTATGTGATGGGTTATAAGTTGAATAATGAGGCTTGCGTTACTTCTTCTTTAATTCCTTCAAACATAAATTTTTCAACTTGTTTATAATTTCCTCCAGCGTTGCGTTTCAACAGCAAAGCATAGTCTGCAATAAACCTTCCATGAAAATCTGCCTGCTGATATTGCAGCCAGCTTTTTTCATATTGCCAGGGCTGCAACTTTCTTGCAATTGTAAGATGCGGGTCGGTAATAAAAAATGGTTTATTGTCTTTATTAATTCTCATAAACGTTTGCGCATTTTGCCTTAATGTTTTCACGGCATTCATTATCGGCACTTTGCTTACAATGTTTATAAAAATTGTGTGCGATGGAAAACTGCCAAAACCTTTCAGCTCAATTTTAAGTGGCGATAATGTTCTTGCATTATTGCGCAACGCCTGTACAATGCGGCTTTCAGCTGCAGGAAATTGTTTAAACATAGCGAGTGTTATATGCGGCAATCCAACTTTAATATGTTCAAACCTAAAGTCTGTTTCAAATTTTTTTTTGATGGATGTTATATCATCCCATAATGCTTCGTGTGGTTGTAACACAAGTAAATACTCATTAAGCAATAAATGATTCATTGCTTTTGCCGTGTCATCGCTTAAGAATTCCTGCAATTTCATTGTCTGGTTCATAAAAAATTAAAAAGGTTTAAGGTTGAATTTATTATTACTACTAACCATTGATGTGATAACAATGTAACAGGCTGATTTAATAAGCAAGTGTCTCGCTTTGCGCTGCCAGCTTAAAAACACTTACCTGTTTACACTTATCAAACTGACTGCTACGCTTTAATAAAACAAGTTCATCAACTGTAAAATTTGCATTAAATATTTTGTGTGAATAATCCATAATCGCTTTTTCATACACGTCTTGCTGCAGGCTTCTTGCAATCGTCATGTGCGGATGGTTGATAAGTTTAGCATTAGGAAAACCATTATCGTTAATGTATGTATTGATAATTTTTAATGATGTTGCCAACTGCTTAAATGGTTCATGATTTTGTATGCGTGCATACACAGTTTTAGATGATGGGAAACCGCTAAAATTATTTATCATCACATTAAAGCTTTGCTGTTTACTGATTATTTTATACATCCATTTAAGCAGCGTTTCTTCCATCGCTTCTTTTGCCAGAAAGTTAGCAACCGTTATGTGCGGCAACGTTTTTTTGGCAATGCTCACATTGTATTCAGAAGAAAAATTTTCTTTCTCCTCTTTTAATTGATTAAAAGTTTCTTCATTGGGATGAACTACTAATAAGTATTCATAAAATTTAGGTGGCTCAAATTTTACGTCCTGTAAAAAAGCTGTTTGTTGTTCCATATATATACAATTTGATGTTTTAAAATACTTACTTACTAAAACGCTAAACTAATCATTTTAGTTTAATTTTACTAAATAATTTAGTTAATTAAAATATTTAAATATGGAACGGGAAATATCCTACAACGCTGAATATACCGGCAGCAAAAACTTTACACAACATCATGTGAAAACTGCTAACGCCAATGGTTTCGGCGCAGCCGCCGATGATTATATGGAACGCGGCATTGATTTAAATGAACAACTTATTTTAAACAAGCCTGCGACATTTTTCTTTCGCATGAACGGTGATGCCATGATTGAAGACGGCATCTTCAGCGGCGATGTATTAATTGTTGACCGCAGTATAAAAGCCATTAGCGGGAAAGTAATTGTTGCTGTTTTAGATGGAGAGCTTTTAGTGCGTCGCTTACAAAAAAATTTCAACAGTGCCGAGCTTGTTGCTGCCAATAAAAAGATGGGCAACATACAGCTTTCTTCATTTGATGATTCTGCAAATGTTTGGGGCGTTGTTACCTGTGTAATTCATGTACTGGAAAAAAGCCTATTCGTTACAAAAAGCAAAAGCGAGTTCAATCAAAAAGATAAATATGGCAAAGAGCAACGGTATTATTAGTCTGAACCGAGATTTGGGTGGATTGTAAGATTACAGGATTAAGGAAGTGTATAAGTACTTCTATAATTTTTATGATTGAAGAAACACAGCTATTTAAATATTCAATCAAGGCTCAACAGACGAAAAGGCAGTAGTAAAAAAGACAAATCAGGGCGAGAGAACGGATATGTTGCTTATTGTCCGTTCTTGATTTTTTTGTTACTTTTTTTATCAAGAAAAAAAGTAAAGAATATTCACCCGTTTTAAAACATTATAACTATGAAAAATATTATTGATAACCCCAACGCAAAACCGCGTCCAAAAGCACAGGAAGAAACAGTGCAATATCATGTGGGCCGAGGCGCACAATTCAATACAAAAAATAAATTTTTAATCAACGAAGTTTCCAAAGAACATGTTGAAGGAATTGATGACTGGGAAGATAAAACGCTGCCAACAATCTATTTAGAACAGGAAGTAAAAACAATTGTAAATAAAGTTGACAGTCCTGATGTTGGAATGAGTTACAGCATGAACCCATATGCAGGCTGCGAGCATGGCTGCATTTATTGTTATGCGCGAAACGTGCATGAATACTGGGGTTACAGCGCAGGTATGGACTTTGAGCAAAAAATTATTATAAAGAAAAATGCACCGCAGTTATTGCGTAAATTTTTGATGCACCCGAAGTGGGATGCAACGCCGTTAATGTTAAGCGGCAACACAGATTGTTATCAGCCTGCAGAACAAAAATACCGTTTAACACGTGGCATGCTGGAAGTGTGCAATGAGTTCAATCAGCCGGTTGGAATACTCACTAAAAATTCATGGATATTAAAAGATAAAGATGTGCTTTCAGAGATGGGCAAGAAGAACATTGTATCAGCAATGGTTTCGATAACATCTTTTAATGAAGACCTGCGCCGAGTAATGGAGCCACGCACTACAACGGCGAAACAAAAATTAAAAGTGATTAATGAATTAAGCTCCGCAGGTGTACGTATGGGCATTATGATGGGACCGATGATTCCAGGATTGAATGAACATGAAATGCAACGCATCATGAAGGCAGCAAGGGATAATGGCGCCACATTTACTGCTTATACATTTATAAGGCTGAATGGTGCTATTAAATTTTTGTTCAGAGATTGGTTGTATAAAAATTTTACAGAGCGTGCTGATAAGGTTTGGCATTTGATTGAGAACAGTCATGACGGACAGGTGAATGATACACGCTGGGGTGTGCGTATGCGTGGTGAAGGACCGATTGCACAACTGGTAGCGCAGCAATACCGCAAATATGGAAAGTTATATGGCATGAATGCAGAAGACTGGAGTCTGGACAGGAGCTTGTTCAAAAGACCGGGAGATGTGCAGGGGAAGTTGTTTTGACGATAAGATTATTCATTATTTTGCATTATATTAAATGGAAGCAATTATTTTAAATAAAAAACAATTAGGTGTTGGGATATATACAATCCCTGACATAAGCAAACTTTTAAATATTGCTAAGCCTAAAGTACGCAGGTATATTTCTGAATACTTAGATGAAGATTTTGCTAAAAAATTCTTTGATGATTCATATTCCTGGACAAGCGGTAATCAGTTTAAAGCTGTTAATTTTTACACACTTATAGAATTATATACTTGTTTTCAATTAAAAGACTTAGGTGTATCTACCCAAAATAATGAATAA
>CAHJWK010000043.1 GCA_903642275.1 Chitinophagaceae bacterium | reverse complement strand
CGGCACCTACGATGGTATGAATTTCATCGATAAATAAAATGACGTCCCGGTTCTTTTCCAATTCATTCATAATGGCCTTCATTCTTTCTTCAAACTGACCACGGTACTTGGTACCTGCCACCAGTGCTGCCAAATCAAGGCTGATGACGCGTTTGTCGAATAACACCCGGCTTACTTTACGTTGTACAATTCGTAAAGCCAATCCTTCAACTATAGCAGTTTTACCAACGCCAGGTTCACCAATTAAAATTGGGTTATTCTTTTTACGGCGGCTTAATATCTGCGATACACGTTCAATTTCTTTCTCACGGCCAACAATAGGATCAAGTGCACCGCTTTCAGCAAGTTTTGTTATATCTCTTCCAAAATTATCAAGAACCGGTGTTTTACTTTTTGCCGTGCTTGCCGGTTTATTTTTTTGTTGCGCTGAATAGCCTTGTTTTCTTTCATCTTCAAAATCATCATCGTTCTCATCAGTGAATTCACTGCGTGGCTCATTGCTGCGTACCATTCCTAATTCGTTTTTAAAATTTTCATAATCCACATCATACTGGTTTAAAATCTGCGTAGCAATATTTTCTTTATTCTTTAAAATAGAAAGCATTAAATGCTCCGTTTCAACAAGCGGGCTTTTTAAAGCTTTTGCTTCAAGCACCGTAACACGTATAACTTTTTCAGCCTGCTTTGTTAATGGCAAACTGTTTATGTTAGCTATGTTTTTCCCGGTTTTATCTTTAACTGCAAGCTCCACTTCTTTACGCAGTTCATACAAATCAACATTCAATTGCTTTAAAACTTTTATAGCTGTATTTTCTCCGTCCCTGATTAGTCCAAGTAAAAGATGCTCCGTTCCAATAAAGTCATTGCCTAAACGTAATGCCTCTTCCCTGCTATACGAGATGATCTCCTTTACCTGGGCAGAAAAGTTATTATCCATAGTAGTGTTTGTACAAGTATAAGAAATAATTTTGAGTAAGTTAAGAAATCAATATACACAGAATGTTAATGGAAATCTTCACCTAACTATTATGAATTTCAAAATTGATACCAGAGAAAAATTTACGGTTATAACGCCGGTTTCAGATTTTTTATCTGACAGTTTAACAGAAGAGTTTTTAAAACTTGTTCAATCATTTTACGAAAAGCAAATCAGTCTTGTTATCAATTTTAAAAACGTTATCACTACTAACGAGCATTTTATTAAACAAATTGCTGCATTGAAAAATGAATTTTATTCAAAAAATGTTTCTTTCATTTTGTGTGAACTTACTTTACCTGTAATTGCTTTCATTAACCAGCTTTATATGAATGAAGTTCTGATAATAACACCTACCGAAACGGAAGCATGGGATATTGTGCAAATGGAAGAAATAGAGAGAGAGTTGTTAAGTGATGAAGAATAAACCTGTTAATTTTAACAAGATAATTTTCTTCTACATTTCATTATAGTAAAATTTTTTTTATTAATTTTCCGTTTGGTTAGAATCCAATCATCTTATGGCCACGCTGCCCGGAAAATTTATTGAAGAAAATAAAGAAAAATCAAAAAGAACTTTAAGGTTTGGAGCCATAGCACTTTTTGTTATGTTGCTTAATGCCACACTTGATTTTATACGGGGGTTGCATATATCCGGAATTTTGGTTTTAATGCTTGCTTTTTGTTTGTCAATTATTCTCTGGTTTATTTACAATGGATATACAAAAGGTGCTATCACGGCGATTGTACTTATAGTGAATCCATTTCTTGTTATGATTGCATGTGCTGAAGGGCTTAACAGCGGCGGTTATTTGTTTATTCTTCCTTTATTATTTGCGCTTGCATTTTTAATGAACAACATGCGTCTCAATGTTTCCGGTATGGCGCTTTATCTTTTTGTAACTATACTTTCATTTTGCATTTGTATTTTTCTTTGCAGTAATACAAGCAACTGGCAGCATATTTCTTCAAAACAATATTCAGATATGTTTAAAATAAACAGCATATTAGTAGTTTGCCTATGTGCTGTATTTGCCTTTACAGGTAGTTATTTTGAAAAGAAATATGAAGCTGCTTTGATGAAAGCAAAAAACAAAGCCGAGTTTCAGGAGAACAAAATAAAAGGACAAAACGCCAACCTTCAACAGATTGCTTTTCTAAATGCACATATTGTAAGATCGCCTTTATCAAACATAATGGCGCTTACATCTTTAATTAATAAAGAAAATATTCCGGATGCCTGTGATAAGGAAATAATGGAGCATTTGCAAAAATCCGCACAACAGTTAGATAATGTAATTAAAGAAATTGTAGCTATGGCAAATAATAACGGGAAAAAGTAAAACAATTAAACTTAAGAAATAAGTAAGTGTTTTTGTAATTATAAGAACAAATAATAAGCGGTATTTAAAACGATCCTTAATTAAAACAACACGTTCACGAACTATCACCTGCCTGTTGAAAACTACAGGTAAATCATAAGCCTGATATTTTATAATTTTGCTGCTTAATGAGCAATAATAAAAAAATAAAGATAGCAGTACTTGACTTGAATAATGGCTTTGCCAATCAAGGCATGCGTTGTATAAATCAAATAATAAAAGACTGGGTTAGTTCAAATGATTGTAATGTACAAACTGATGTATTTGAAGTAAGGCAAAAAATGCAATTGCCTGACCTTTTTTACGATGTATATATTTCAAGTGGCGGCCCGGGTTCACCTTTGGAATCTGAAGGTCATACATGGGACAATCAGTACATGCAATGGATTGATAAAGTGAATGAATTTAACCAGGTTTATAATAATTATCCGAGGAAGCATGTATTTTTTATCTGTCATAGTTTCCAGTTAGCATGCAGGCATTTTAAAATTGTGGAAGTAAGCAAACGCAAGTCAACTTCGTTTGGCGTTTTCCCGATATGTATGACAGAAGATGGTGAGCAGGAAATTGTTTTTAATGGTATGAAAAATCCTTTTTATGCTGTTGACAGCCGCGACTTCCAGGTTATAAACCCTGATGAAAAGCGCATAAGTGAAATGGGTTCAAAAATTCTTGCCATAGAAAAAGAACGTCCGCACGTGGCACATCTTGAGCGTGCATTGATGGCAATACGGTTTAATGAATATATGATTGGTACGCAGTTTCATCCTGAAGCTGATGCAACCGGCATGACAATGCATTTAAACAGTGAGGAAAAAAAGCAAACCGTAATTCAAAATCATGGGGAAGAAAAGTGGAAAAGCATGATAGATCAGTTGAATAATCCTGATAAAATTTTATGGACACAAGATCATATCCTTCCCAATTTTTTAAACATAGCTATTGAGCAGTTGGTTGAACATTAAACAATTAGTTTCAACAATTCTTTCTTTCATAAAACATCGGCTGCAACTTTGTGTTTAATAATCTGATTTGAAACTTAAAAGCACAAAAGGTTATTCTGTTATCATTAGCTGGCTTGCATCCAAAAATATGCAGGCGTTCCGTTTTCAGGAAGAAACCTGGCAACATATCATCAATAAAAAAAGTGGTTTGGTAAATGCGCCAACCGGTTGCGGAAAAACATTTTCTGTTTTTCTTGGCAGTATTATTCAGTTCATTAATAATAATCCTGATACTTATCAAAATAAGAAAAATAATGGCTTGCAATTATTATGGATAACGCCTTTGCGTGCACTGGCAAAAGATATAACACGTGCAATGCAGGATGTTATAACAGAACTTGGAATGCAATGGGATGTTGCTATGCGTAATGGCGATACAGAGATTAATGAGCGTCAACGGCAAACACGAAACATGCCCGAAGTGCTGATAATAACACCTGAAAGCTTAATGTTGTTGCTCGCTCAAAAAAATTATCCAAACTTTTTTAAATCGTTACACATAATTGCAGTTGATGAATGGCATGAGTTGCTTGGCAGCAAACGTGGTGTTCAGGTTGAGTTGGCAATAAGCAGGTTATTGAACGTAAAGAAGTCAATAGTTAATGGTCAGCAGTCAACAGAAGAAAATGAAAGCGCATATAACGAATCATTAATCATTAAAAAAAAAATAAACAATAAACAATCTTCAACTAAAAAACTACAAACTGTAAATTATAAACTACAAACTTGCTTATGGGGCATCAGTGCAACCATCGGTAATCTTGATGAAGCAAGAGAAGTGTTGCTTGCTTCATTATCAGATAAACAAAAAAAAGAAGCAGAAGTTGTAAAAGCTAAAATGGATAAAGGCATTCAAATGCTTTCAATCATCCCAGATGAAATTGAAAAATATCCATGGGCTGGTCATCTTGGTATCAAGCTCGCCGAAAAAATTGTTCCCATTATTGAGCAGAGCCAAACAACACTCGTGTTCATCAACACACGCAGCATGGCTGAACTTTGGTATCAAACATTGCTAAACATTGCGCCTCAGTTTGCCGGCGTAATTGCATTGCACCACGGCAGTATAGAACGTGAATTAAGAACATGGGTTGAAGAAGCATTACATGCGCAAAAATTAAAAGCAGTTGTTTGCACAGCAAGCCTTGATTTAGGTGTTGACTTTCGTCCTGTAGATACGGTGATACAGGTTGGTTCTCCAAAAGGTGTTTCAAGATTTTTGCAACGTGCCGGCAGAAGTGGTCATAAACCCGGTGATATAAGTAAAGTATATTTTCTGCCAACACATTCTTTAGAGTTGGTTGAAGCTGCAGGCTTGCAAACTGCCATTTATCAGAATGTAATTGAAAGCCGCCAGCCTATGTTGTTGTGTTTTGATGTACTGATGCAATATCTATGTACACTTGCCATTGGTGAAGGCTTCAATGAGCAGCAGGTTTATCATGAAATAAAGAATACATTTTGTTATGCTGATATAACGATTGATGAATGGAGAGAACTATTACAACAAATAACAGGCGGCGGCAGAGCACTTGAACAATATGATGAATATAAAAAAGTAGAGGTTGGTGAGAAAGGCTTGTATCGAATAAAGAATCGTCGCATTGCAATGCGGCATCGTATGCAAATCGGAACCATTGTAAGTGATGCCATGATGAAGATAAAGATGATGAGCGGCGGTTATATCGGTATGATTGAAGAATGGTTTTTAAGCCGGCTTGAACCAGGCGACGCATTCACGTTTGCCGGAAAAAATTTAGAGTTGGTGATGATAAAAGAGATGACAGCTTATGTACGCAATTCATCCCAGAGAAAATCAATCATTCCAAGCTGGATGGGTGCACGCATGAGTTTAACAGCAAATCTTGGAATGATTTTGCGCCGCACATTTAATTCAGCTCTTACATCAAACATGACTGAGCTAAAAGTGTTGCGACCTTTGTTTAAGCTGCAGCAAGAATTATCACATGTGCCTTTAAGTGATGAGTTATTAATTGAACAGATTGAGGCACGTGAAGGCTTTCATCTCATCGTATATCCATTTGAAGGCAGGCAGATACATGAAGCAATGAGTTCGTTACTTGCTTTTCGTATTAGCAAAATCACACCCATTACTTTTTCTATTGCAATGAATGATTATGGCTTTGAATTATTAAGTGACCAACCCATACCTGTTGATGATACCAATGTGCGTGAGCTCTTTAACACAGACGATTTAATTACCGATATTCAGCGAAGCGTAAATTCTGTTGAAATGGCGCAAAGAAAGTTTCGTGATATTTCTGTTATCGGTGGCTTGATTTTTACAGGCTATCCCGGCGAACCCAAAAAAGCAAAACACCTGCAGGCATCAGCATCATTGCTGTTTAAAGTGTTTAGCGAGTACGACCCAAACAACATTTTATTACGCCAGGCTTATCACGAAGTGTTTGAACAACAAATGGAAGAAACAAGGCTGCGCACGGCGTTAGACCGTATCAGCAGCAACGACATCATTTTAAAATTTCCTGTTCGCTTAACACCTTTATCATTTCCAATTATCGTTGATAGCTTAAGCCGCTATAATCTTTCCTCAGAAAAGTTTGAAGACAGGGTGAGAAAAATGCAGAAGCAGTTAGAGAAATAAATATTTGGGGCTCCTCATCGTTCAAAAAAAATCAGCATAAGTTCCGGTTATCCACTGCAAGTCCTCGCTGCGCTGCGGGCTTTACGTTTCTATCCGGCAGCCGCTCATCTTATAAATAATATTCAACAATAATTCAAAGTAGTTTATGGAATAGCAATATTATGTTCATCTCAATAAAAAAGTTATGGCAGAAATTATACAATCATCAAACAAAAGAAAAACAGGCGTTCCAAAACTAAATAAAGCAAGTTTAAAAGTAGATCTTACACCAATGGTTGACCTTGGTTTTTTGCTCATTTCATTTTTTGTTTTTACTACTACACTTAGTCAGCCTAAAGTACTAACACTAAAAGTTCCCAATGATAAAAATATTAAAGACTCATCTGAAGTGCCGGTAAGCAAAACATTAAACCTGTTACTTGGTGCGAACAATAAGACTTATAATTATAATGGAAATAGGCTGAAGGATATAAAGAGTTCGCCTGAGGAGGAGAATTCATTGCGCTCAGTTATAATATTGAAGAAACAAGAGATAATTAAACATTTTGGAAGCGATTCAGACATGATAGTATTAATAAAACCCACCTTTGATGCAACCTATAAAAATATTGTAAACGCTTTGAACGAAATGCTTATTTGTAATGTTAAGACTTATGTATTAATGGATGCTTCTGATAATGAAGTGCAAATATTGCAGCAAATGCATTAAACAGATTGAATAACTTTATAAGCAATTATCAAGGCTTACTTCATGCGTTTTATAACTTCATTCTACTCTTCAATTTAATGATGATTTTGTTCTAATTCGTTTTGGCGCTCTTTTTCATAAGCCATAATAATTGCCTTCACTAATTTGTGTCTTACAACATCTTCTTCATTCAATTCTATTTGTGCTATTCCGTGTATGTTCTTTAAAATATACCGAGCTTTGTCTAAACCGCTACGCTGATTTTTTGGAAGGTCAATCTGCGTCGGATCACCTGTTATTATAGCTTTAGCACTGGCGCCAATACGTGTTAAAAACATTTTTAACTGAAGGTCGTTTGCATTTTGTGCTTCATCAAGAATTATAAATGCATTATCCAATGTTCGTCCACGCATGTAAGCCAGTGGTGCAATCTCAATAGTCCGTGTACTCATATAATAACCTAATTTATCAGCAGGAATCATATCATCCAATGCGTCATATAAAGGTCTTAAATACGGGTCAATTTTTTCTTTTAAATCACCAGGTAAAAAACCAAGGCTTTCACCTGCTTCAACTGCTGGGCGGGTTAAAATAATTTTTTTAACCTGCTTGTTTTTTAATGCGCGAACCGCCAACGCAACGGCGGTATATGTTTTACCTGTTCCAGCAGGCCCAACTGCAAATACAATATCATTCACATCTGCTGCCTGCACCATTTTTTTTTGGTTAGGTGTTCTTGCGCGAACTGTTTTACCGTTCGGTCCAAATACGAGAACGTCATTCGGATTCTTATCAACAAAATTGTCAATAGTTTCTGCATCATCACCGCCAAGAATCTTTTCAAAATAATTTTCGCTCATATCGCCGTTACGCTCCATATAACGGATAATAAGATCAATTTTTTCTTTAGCAGATTCTACCTGTTCCGGCGAACCACTTAATTTTATTTGTGTGCCTCGTGAAAGGATTTTTAGAAGCGGAAATTTTTTTCTTAGGATATCAAGCTTCCTGTTATTAACACCAAAAAATTCTATAGGATTTAAAGTGTCAAGATTAATAATTGTTTCTGTCAATGGTTTTTCTTTTTATGATTAAGTATTGCTGTCAATGGTTTTTCAAACTTATTATACAATATAATTTGAGTGTTTTTTGTTTTTCACATTATGTGGAAAGGATTCTAAAATTACTTAAATAAAAAATCTGATAGTTTGCAAACCTCAAAAGTAATGCAGCGAAAAATTTGTTTTGAATATCTTAACACTAAATAAACCTTTTTGGAAGTTTGAGCGTATCTAACTCTCTGATTATATAATTTAAATGTTTTTATGGAAATAAGGAATTTAAAACCTTTAGTAATAACAATATCCTCAGCCATTGCCGCAGTTTTTTACACCAGAAAAAGAATAAGAAGAACCAAATTAAAATCTGTCCATGCAAAATTTAATGATTCTAAATTTGATCATTAAGCGCTAACACATTCTTTTAATTCTTTCTCAGAATAAGCAAGGTTATATTGTTTCAATACTTCGTCAGGCACACCATTCCATTGATTAGGCTTGTTTCCCATATAGCCTATATCATTCCAGCCCATTTGGGTTGAATAAAAGCCAGTTGCCGTAAGGTTACGCATCAGGTTAAAAAAGCTAACGCCGTAACTCATTTCAGCTTTTGCATTTGCAGGATAGGCAATTTCATCAACTACTGCGAGCTGTTGCTGTATCGAACAATCTTTAAAGGCCTTTTCATAATTATTTAAACATTGAATATCCAGCCACCTCAATCCACCTCGCAAAGGTGTTTGAAAATTGGGCTCGTCTTTCACAATAAATTCTATAAAGTCAGCAACCTTGGCATCGCTGGCATTGCCACTTACTTCATCTTTTGGAATAATAATATCAGCAAGTAATGTTATGGTTGCAAATTCTTCCGGTGTAAAAAATTTATCTTCTTTTTTAATAGCATCTTCATGCGCTTTTTCTTCCGCCATGCGATCTATAGTACTAACACTTTCTGTTGTTGCAATTGGCTTCTTTTCAGTTTTACATGCTTCAAGCATAACACCAGTAGTTACTGCGGTAACACCAAGTGTTTTCAAATATTTGCGTCTGTCCATTGTTTATAAGTTTATGTTATGCAGAAGGCAGGCTCTGCTTTTTCATCTGATCAATAATGTAATCACTTGTTCTCCATGATAAAGCAAGTATAGTATGTGTTATGTTTTTATCTCCTTGTGAAACGAACGGGCCGCCATCCACACAAAAAACATTTTTCGCATCATGTGCCTGGCACCATTCATTTAATGCAGAAGTTTTTGCATCACTACCCATTCTAACGGTTCCGGCTTCATGAATTATATTGCCCGGCGCATGCAAACCATAATTGCTATCAGCCCCATCATTACCATATGTTATAACAGCACCCATTGTTGTAAGAATTTCTTTAAACGTTTCCTTCATGTGCTTTGCCTGCTTTATTTCATAATCAGTATATTTTGTATTGAAACGAAGCACAGGTATTCCATACTTGTCAACTGTAACAGGATCAATCTCGCAATAATTAGATGCAAGTGCTACAGCTTCACCCCGGCCTGCCATACTCACAGAAGCCCCATAAAAAAAACGGTAATCTTCCTTAAGTGATTTACCATAACCACCAGATGGTTTTGTTTTACCATGAACTTTATATTTACCATTTATTCCTTCTATACCCCAGCCAAAACCATAAGCAGGCTGGTCCATTCCACCTGAGTATTCAATATGATAGCCACGTGGAAAATCAAGCTTTTTATTATCAAGCCACCATGGCGTGTAAACATGCATGCCGCCAACGCCATCTTCATTATACCGTTTACGATCAAACAATGTTGGCAAATAACCACCCATATCTGCGCCTGTTGAATCATGCAGATACTTACCTACTGCATTACCTGAGTTTGCCAACCCGTTCGGATGTTGTTGTGACTTTGAGTTTAATAATAATCTTGCACTTTCACAGGCACTTGCTGCAAGAATTACTGTTTTGCCTTCCACCACATATTCCTGCATGTCATCTTTATTAACATAAGAAATACCTGTTGCCAAACCTTCTTTGTTTGTAATTACTTCCCTTGCCATACAATCAGTAAGCAAATCAACATTACCTGTTTTTAATGCAGGAATAACCAGTACGGATGACGAAGAAAAATCAGCATATACTTTACAACTTCTGCCGCATTGCGCACAATAAAAACATTGCCCGCGTTCATCATTAATTTTTTTTGTAAGGATAGATAAACGGGAAGGAATGACAGGTATGTTTAATGACGTGCCTGTTTTTTTAATTAGCATTTCATGTAAGCGTGGCTTTGGCGGCGGAAGAAATATGCCATCAGGATCATTAGGCAAGCCTTCATTAGTACCAAATACGCCAATCAAACTTTCCACTTTATCATAGTAAGGCTTTATATCATCATAACCTATCGGCCAGTTATCGCCTAAGCCATCAATATCTTTTTTCTTAAAATCTCTTGGTCCAAAACGCAAGGTTATTCTTCCCCAGTGATTAGTTCTCCCACCCAGCATTCTTGCACGCCACCATTCCCACTTGGTGTCACCAACATGTGTGTAGGGTTCACCATCAATTTCCCATCCCCAATAACAGCCATCAAAATCACCAAACGGACGGAACTTTGTGCTTCTGCCTCTTCTTGGTGAAGCCCATGGTGGTTGTAACTGATTAGAATTTTTTGCAGGATCATACATAGGCCCGGCTTCAATTAAACAAACTTTCAACCCGGCTTTTGCTAACACATATGTAGCCATGCCACCACCGGCACCTGAACCAACGATTACAGCGTCATATTTTTTCGGATTCTTTTTTATTTGTAATGTTCCCATTGTTTCGTATCAATTATTACTTATAAAAGCTAAAGTAAGCAATAGCGTGTTATACTGCTTTTTAAATAAACTATTTTTGTTTTATTATGATAGTGAAAGAAAATCCTAATCATCATATATACCTGCAAACACTAAAGCGTATGACGCCTGAGCAGCGTTTGACAAAAGCATTTGAACTTTCTGCTTTTGCAAAAAAATTATTTCTGCATGGCTTAAAAAAAAGATTTCCCGAAAAAAATGAAGCAGAAATAAAAGCAATTTATCTCGAAAGAATAGCACTATGCCACAACCGCAATTATTAGAAAAAGTTATACAGGTTTTAAATGCTAACCAGTTTGATTATATGGTAACCGGGTCAACCGTTTCAAGCTTACAAGGCGAGCCACGCGCAACTCATGATATTGATATTGTAATTCTAATAAATCAATCTGCTATTACTTTATTAATAAATGCTTTTCAGCTGCCGCAATATTATTTATCTGAAGATGGAATGCTTGATGCTATAAAACATAAAAGCATGTTTAATTTAATAGACACAATAGAAGGTGATAAAGTTGATTTCTGGATTTTGACTGATGAAGCTTTTGATAAATCACGCTTTTCAAGAAAATATAAAGAAAATATTTATGGTTATGCAATGGATGTTTCTGCTCCTGAAGATACAATTTTATCAAAACTGCGCTGGGCAAAACTTTCAGGTGGAAGCGAAAAACAATTAACTGATGCTTTACGTGTATATGAATTACAATATATTAACCTCGACAAGAACTATCTTGAAAGATGGGCAGAAAAATTAGGTGTAAAAGATTTGCTTGAAATATTAAAACAACGGGCAAAAACTTTTTAATGTTTTATACAGCATGAATATCATCGCTATTGATATTGGTACTTCAAATTGCAAAGCCGTTATAATAAATAATGAAGGTAAAGTTTTAAAATCTTTTGAATCATCTACCAAACCAATTGAGCCTAAGCCTGGATGGAACGAACAAAATGCTGATGTAATATTTAATGCATCACTTAAATTGCTGCAACAATCATTTACTTTTTGTAAAGATGAAAATATAGGTTGTGTTTCATTTAGTGCAGCCATGCATAGTTTGCTTGCGGTTGATAAAAATGGAAATCCATTAATGAACATGATTACATGGGCTGATTTGCGCGGCGCTGAGTACGCACATCAGCTTAAACAAAGACCAATTGCAAAAAAATTGTATCAGGTAACAGGCGTTCCTATTCATGCCATGTCACCTTTATGCAAACTGATTTGGATGAAGCATGAAGCAAAGACGATTTTCAACAAAACATATAAGTTTATATCAATTAAAGAATATATTTTCTTTAAACTATTTGGTAAATACATCGTTGATTATTCTATTGCTGCTGCAACTGGATTGTTTGATGAAAAAAATATTTGTTGGTTTGATGAAGCACTAAAAATTACCGGCATAAAAAAAGGACAGTTATCTGAACTGGTTTCTATCTATCATTATGAAACGGAGCTTATTCCTTCAATAAAGAATAAATTAAAACTAAAGCAAAACATTCCTTTTGTCTTAGGCGCAAGTGACGGTGCACTTGCCAATATTGGTTGCAGCATTTTCAATAAAAAAAATATTGCTGTAACTGTTGGCACCAGTGGAGCTGCGCGCATTACTTCAACAAAATATTCAGTTGATAAAAAGCAAAGATTGTTTTGTTATTATATAACTGATGAACTGTACATACTCGGCGGGGCTGTAAACAACGGTGGCATCGTATTACAATGGCTAATTGAAAAAATCCTAAAGCAAAATTTTAAAAATGAAAAAATTTTTAACCAGTTGCTTCAGGCGGCTATGAAGATTGAACCTGGTGCCAACGGGTTAATTTTTTTACCTTATATTTTGGGTGAGCGTTCCCCTATGTGGAATGAAAATGCAAGAGGCGCACTAATAGGTTTAATGGCGTTTCATACGCAGGCATATATAATTAAGGCAGTTGTTGAAGGCATTTGTTTTGGCATCTTTGATGTTATCAAAGCGGTTGAAGAAACAAGCGGTGCGGTTGAAACAATTGATTTAAGCGGCGGGATAACTAAAACAAAAAGCTGGGTGCAGCTAATGGCAAATATCACTGGTAAAAAAATTATTATAAATGAAGGAGCAGATGCATCTGCATTAGGTGCTGCTTTTGTTGGAATGAAAGCGATTGGACAATTAAACAATTTGAATGAAGCCGGGACATTGCTCAAAAAATCAAGTTTAGTTAATCCTGACCTTAAGCAACATAATGTATATAAAAAGTATTTTAAAGTTTATCAGAGTTTATATGCTTTGCTAAAAGATAAGTTTAAAGAAATTGATACAATTATAAGTAATGGCTGAAACACACGCTCATCATCATCACGATCACGGAGCAATAACAGAGCTGCATAATGTAAAGAATGCTTTTTATGTTGGCATTGCGCTGAATTTTTCATTTGTATTGATTGAAGTTGTAGCTGGTCTTATCATACATTCACTATCGTTACTTTCAGATGCCGGGCACAATCTGCTTGATGTGGTTAGTCTTGCCTTATCATTACTTGCATACAGGTTGGTAAAAGTTGAAGCCAACGAAAATTATACTTACGGATATAGAAAAACAACCATTCTTGTTGCATTGTTCAACGGCGTTATACTAATGGTTTCAATCGGTGCAATAGGTTATGAGGCAATCAGGCATTTATTCCATCCAACACATTTGCCAGGTTTTACAGTGGCCTGGGTGGCGGCAATTGGCATTATAATAAATGGTGTTACTGCTTTTATGTTTAATAAGGATAAAGAAAAAGATATGAATATAAAAGCGGCTTACCTGCATTTGCTTTCTGATGCATTGGTTTCTTTTGCGCTAGTAATCGGTGGCATTATTATGCATTATACAAACTGGTTTTGGATTGATGCAGCTTTGAGTTTATTAGTTGCAATTGTTATAATTAAAAGTACATGGAGCTTATTAAAAAGTAGCCTGCGCTTATCGTTAGATGGTGTTCCGGAGAATGTTGACATCAATAAAATAGAACAAGCAATTTCAAAAATTAGTGGTGTTGAAAATATACATCATGTGCATGTTTGGGGCATAAGCACAACTACGAATGCTTTAACTGCGCATGTGCTGGTGAATGATAATATTAATATGACTGAAGCTGATAAACTAAAAGCTGAAATTAAACATGAGCTTGAACATCTTAACATTCATCACGCTACTTTAGAGTTTGAACATAGTATGAATAGTTGTGCTAAAGAGAAGATTTAATAGTTGTTGTATCGGAATGATATCACTTACAATCTTATCATCATTTACCTTCGCCAAAATTTTATTGATGCCAACATTTGAAGATTTAGGTTTAAATGAATCATTATTATCATCTATAGCAGCATTAGGTTTTGATACACCAACAGAAATTCAGCAAAAAGCAATACCTGTTTTATTAAGTGGTACTAAAGATTTTATCGGGCTTGCACAAACAGGCACCGGTAAAACGGCAGCATTTGGGTTGCCATTATTACAATTGCTCAGCATCAATTCAAAATATCCACAGGCATTAATAGTTTGCCCGACAAGAGAATTATGCATCCAGATTGTAAACGATATAGATTCATTTAAGAAAAATTTGCGCGGCATGTTTGCAGTAGCTGTATATGGCGGCGCAAGCATTGGCGTGCAGGTAAGAGATATTAAAAAAGGTGTGCAGCTTATTGTAGCAACGCCGGGCAGGCTAATTGACCTGATAGAACGCAAAGCCATCAACCTGGAACAAATAAAATATGTTGTGCTTGATGAAGCAGATGAAATGCTGAACATGGGTTTCCAGGATGACATTGAATTTATTTTGCAGAACACACCTAAGCGTGAAGCAACATGGTTGTTCAGTGCCACGATGCCACCTGAAATTCGTAAAGTAAGCAAGCGTTATATGAATGCGCCTGCAGAAGTAACGGTGGGTAAAGCAAACACCGGCAATAAAAATATAGACCATCAGTATTATATAACATCTGCGCACCAGCGTTATGAAACATTAAAGCGGCTCATAGATTTTCATCCGGGTATTTATGGGTTAATATTTACACGCACCAAAATAGATGCGCAAACGATATCAGAAAAATTAACACGTGAAGGTTATGATATTGATGCATTGCACGGAGATCTTACGCAACAGCAGCGTGACAAAGTAATGGGCCAATTTCGCGATAAAAGTTTACAGTTATTAATTGCTACAGATGTTGCAGCACGTGGCATAGATGTTCAGGGTATTACGCACGTTATAAACTATGAATTGCCGGATGACATGGAAGTTTACACGCATCGCAGCGGAAGAACCGGTCGGGCAGGTAACACAGGTATAAGCATCAGCATTGTACATACGCGTGAATTATCAAGGCTAAAACAAATTGAAAGGATGGTGCAGCAACCTTTTCATCGCCTGGAAATACCATCCGGAAAAGATGTTTGCAGAAAACAATTTTTCTTTTTTATGGATAAGCTGTTGCAGGCTGATGTAAGCCATGGTGATTATGAAAGTTATGTGCCGATGCTTGCAGAAAAATTTGCAGGCATGAGTAAAGAAGATGTATTGAAAAGAGTTGCTGCACTTGAGTTTGACAGGTTTTTAAAATATTATGAAAATGCAGAAGATCTGAATGTGCGTGAATCAAGAGAAAGAAAATCCTTACGTCAGAATGATAAAAATGATTTTGGTAACAGGGATAAAGGAAGAGAAAGAACCAGGAACTCAGGAGGCGATTATGCAAGACTGTTTGTGAATCTTGGAACAAAAGATGGGTTCTATAAAGCAAGTTTTTTACAGTTTATTCTTGATATGAGCGACTTGCGTAAAGATGTGCTTGGTAAAGTTGATATGAAAGAAATGAATAGTTGGATTGAGGTTGAATCGCATGCTTCAAAACAAATGATACGTTCGCTTGATGGCAAAAATTATAAAGGCCGAAGAATAAGAATGAACGATGCGAACAGCAGGTAAGTATTTTTTTATAGACAAATGCGGTTTATGTTTTATAACAATCAATAAAGGTTACTGCACACCAGCTAATACAATACATTCATAAGGCTGCAAACGGAATGTTTGTGTGCTACCTAAAGTATATGATGTATTTAATAAAATTTCAAGATAATTTCCTTGCAGCATAGTATGAGAAATGTCAAATATTAAATTGCTTTTGTTGCTTAAATTGATTACAACTAAAACCTTATCGTTCCTGTTTACCCGTAAATAAACAATAATGTTATCATCATAATTTTCATGTAATATTTCAACATTACCGGTTATATGTAACGCCTCATTATTCAGTTTAAGGTTTGTAAGTGCTTTATAAAAATTATGCAACGCCGGTTCAGCAGAAGTCCATTCAATTGCATCTTTATCAAAAAACTTCAATCGCTTTAAATTAGGTAGTTCCTGTCCACTATATATAAGCGGCACAACTGACCATGTAAATGATATAATTGCAAATGCTTTTGCAAACTCACCATATTTTTCATACTCGGTTCCGTTCCAGGTATTCTCATCGTGATTGCATGTAAAAAAAAGCTTTAACGCATCTGCCGGGTAATCATCATACAGTTTCAATACATTTTTCAAATCATACATATTCGCATTGCCTTTTGCAAATCGTTCCGTGGTATGCATCCAGTTCCATGCATAGGTTATATTAAATACTTCATAATATTCGGTGGCTTCACTTTCAGCAAGCCAGATTAGTTGCTTTAATTTTTCACATTGCTGTTTTGCCTGAATCCAAAAATCAAGTCTTACAAGATGCGCCATGTCACACCGGAAGCCATCAATATCACATTCCGTAATCCAGTATTCCATGCTTTTTATCATTTCTGCACGCATATCTCTATTATCATAATTCAAATCAATCACATCAACCCATCCATGCTCATCATAAAAATTTCCGGATGCATCTTTTTTATACCAGTTACTATGTTCTTTTGTCCAGTGATGATCATAGCCTGTATGATTGGTAACCCAGTCAATAATCAACTGCATGCCTAATTCATGAGCCTGTTTAATCAATGCTTTGAAATCATTAAGATTACCAAATTCAGGATTGATGGAAACATAATCATTGCATGCATAATAACTGCCAAGTGTTCCTTGTCTTTTTTCAATACTTATCGGTGTAATTGGCATTATCCATAAAACCTGTATGCCCATATTTTTTAATCGTGGCAAGTGCTTGGCAAATGCAGCAAAAGTTCCCTCATCGGTATATTGACGCACGTTTACTTCATAAATATTAATACTGTTCAAAAACTCATTTCTATCCATACATTTTTAATAATGAAGCAAATTAAAGTATGCATTATAAATACCCGAAATTATCAGTTGAATAAATAACTTATTTTTAAACCGATGAGTGAAGAACCGCTTTCACGACGAATAAATTTATTACAGGCCAGCGCAATAAACATGATTGACATGGTAGGCATTGGGCCGTTTGTTGTTATAAGCCTGATTGTACAATTGTTGCACGGGCCTTATTTTTTATATGCCTGGCTTGCCGGTGCTTTCTTATCTATTGTTGATGGCATGGTTTGGAGTGAGTTGGGTGCAACGTTTCCGTTAGCAGGTGGCAGTTATAATTTTTTAAAAGAAGGTTTTGGCATAAAAGGAGGGAAGCTGATGAGCTTTTTATTTGTATGGCAAACTATTATACAGGCACCGCTGGTTATCGCTTCAGCAGCTATTGGCTTTGCGCAATACCTGACTTATATAATTCCTTTAACTAACGTTGAAAGTAAGTTAGTAAGTGGCGGTGTTGTTTTACTGATTGTGTTTTTATTATACAGGAAGATTGAAGCAATAGGTAAAATAAGTGTGCTGTTATGGACTGGCGTGTTTGTAATTATGGGCTGGATAATTATCGGTGCGATATGGCATGGTAATTTTTTGCAACCTGTTCAACATATTAATGATGGCTTACATTTTAACTGGACATTCATTACAGCTTTAGGCTTTGCAAGTGTAAAATCAGTCTATAGTTATCTTGGTTATTATAATGTTTGCCATTTGGGTGGAGAAATCATCAATCCTGAAAAAAATATTCCGCGCAGTATGTTTATTTCTATTGGTGTTATATGCATATTGTATTTAATGATGAACATTAGTGTAGCATCTGTTCTTCCTTTAAATAATATTGAAAAAAGCAATTTTGTAGTTAGTGAATATATACATGCTATTGCCGGGCCAACCGCTGCAGTAATTGCAACAGCGATTATTTTATGGGTTGCTTTTGCATCTGTTTTTGCAACAACCCTTGGTTACAGCCGTATACCTTATGCTGCTGCAAAAGACGGTGCTTTTTTTTCAGTGTTTGCAAAGCTGCACCCAACAAAAAATTTTCCTTATGTTTCTTTATTAATATTAGGCGCTGTAGCTTTTATATTCAGTTTATTATTTCGCTTGAAAGATGTTATAACTGCAATTCTTGCTATGCGTGTTTTAATTCAATTTGTTGGTCAGTCAATCGGGTTATTGTTATTGCATAAGCGTAAAGGCAAAGCATTTTTTAAATGGAATATGCCGTTGTTTCCTTTACCGGTAGTACTTGCCATTTGCTTATGGTTGTTTATTTTTTATTCAACAGAAATCAAAATGATGCTTATTGCCTGTGGAATTATTATAGCGGGGCTGATTGCTTTTATTATTAAATCAAACTATGAAAAACGAACATTAACCACTCAACTTAAATTAAAGGAATAATTTATTTTTCGGTTGATGAAACCAATTCTTTTAAAATCTTCATCAAAATTTTTTCATTTTTTGTCAGGTCATTTGGTGTATCAGGTTCTTCAACATTATCTAAAGATTTCAAGTACTTATCAATTTCATCTTTTTCATAAAGATTTATTATTCCGGGATGAACATAATATTTTTTACATACAGTTCTTGTATTGCCAAGCTTTAAACTTACTTCTGTAAGCGCACCAACTATATTTGATTTTCTTTTTGCAGCAGTATCAGCTTTTTCAAGGCACTTTAAACAAAGCAGCATATGCAGTGAACCTGCCCATGTTCTAAAATCTTTTGCACTGAATTTTTCGCCAGCTGATTCTTTAATATAATTATTCAACATGCTGGAATCAATAGTTCTACGTTCGCCGTTCTTAGTATAATACTGAAATAATTCTTTGCCTGGAATATCTCTGCAATCTTTAACTGCCTTTGCAAGCCTTTTATTTTGTAAGCTTATATTATGAGAAACACCACGCTTGCCTACAAACGCAAAACTTATCTTATTACCATCAATTTTTACGTGTTTATCTTTTAAAGTAGTCAGACCAAATGAGCCATTCATTTTTTCATATTCTGCATTGCCAACACGTATGTATGTTCGCTCCATTAAAGCAATAACGGTTGCTAAAACTTTTTTTTCGCTTAAATCCTTTAGCTGCATATCAGCTTCCACCTTTTCACGCAAATGCGGCAATACTTTACCAAATTCGTATAGATGATGAAATTTTGTCTCATTACGTAAAGCATTCCATAAAGCATGGTAACGATACTGTTTTCTATTCTTACTATCATAACCTGTAGCTTGTAAATGCCCGTTTTCTTTATAGCAAATCCATACATTTTCCCAGGCTGGAGGTAATACCATTTTTTTAATACGTTCTAAATTTTCTTTTTCTTTTAACGCCGCATCTTTATACTTGTAAGTAAAGGTTTTTCCTTTTTTTATTCTGATTATACCATGCTCTTTATCACTTACATAAATAAGTTTAGCAACTTCAGCAGCATGTGCATAATCTTTAGAAAGTTGGGTAAATTCTTTGTGGGAGATATTAATATCACTCATAACACACTATTTATATGTGCTTTAGGGTTATAAGTTTTTCAATTTGATTAAGGGATAATGGCTTTTCAATAATTTTTAATCTTGGATTTATAGGTAGTGAAACAGAGGATTTAAATGCACTAATGAGATAAATACATACACTTGGCAATTCATTTAAAAACCATTCAGCTTTACTCCATCCTTGCGAATCTGGTAAGTTATTATCTAAAAAAATAATATCAGGGCAAAAACTTTTAGCTTGGTTTATGCCATCGCCTAGTTTATGAGAAGTTTCAACTTCAAAATGCTTATGTATTAAAAAGTTCTTTAGGAGAATACACAAATCGATTTCGTCATCTATGATTAGTATTTTTTTCACTCTTAATGTATTTAAAAATTCAAATCAATCTGTATTGATAGTATTATTTTAAGACACAATTTGTGCCATGAAAAAATTTATTTATAAAATCAATAATTATTTTTTAGTACAGATTTTGACGTTAATTTTTAAAATAATACCATTTACAATACGTAGATTTAGTTCCGCAATTTGTTTTTTAGATAGCTTAATTACAGTTTAATATTTTTTATTATAAGCGTAATATTCTTGGTCTTTTCCTTGCAAGTGATAATCGTCATTTTATAATTTATTAATAACCAATACAAATAATTGCATGACTAAAGTTTTAGTAATTGATGATGATAGAGATATGTGTCTTCTCTTAAAAAAATTTTTAGAAAGAAATAAGTATGAAGTAGTTGATTTTACAAGCGGTAAAAAAGCATTAGCATGGTATGAAGAAAATACGACTGATATTGTGTTGTGCGATTTAAGGCTTGAAGATATAAGTGGTCTTGAAATACTCAAAAAAATGAAGTTTTCAAATCCTGATCTTCCTTTTTTAATTATTACTGGCTATAGTGATGTTAAAAGCGCTGTTGATATTATGCGCCACGGTGCTTATGATTATATAACCAAGCCGCTGTTTCCGGATGAAATATTATCTACAATTAAACAGGCTTTAACAAACAGTACAACCGTTAAAGTGCAGCCGGTTCAGCCAAAACAAAAGAATGAAATAACGCAAAATGATACTACGCCACAACCAGATTTTGTAATGGCAGATAATTATGTAATAGGCAGCAGCGAAGCTTTTCAGCAGATATTAAAACAAATAACGCTTGTTGCACCTACCAATTACAGTATAATTATTTACGGCGAAACGGGCAGTGGTAAAGAAGCCATAGCCAATGAAATACACAGGCACAGCAAACGCGCAAAAGAGCCATTTGTGGCAATTGATTGTGGTGCTTTAAATAAAGAGCTTGCGGCCAGTGAATTATTTGGTCATGAAAAAGGATCTTTCACGGGCGCACTTAACCAAAAAGTAGGCAGCTTTGAAATTGCAAACGGAGGTACTATTTTTCTTGATGAAATTGCCAACCTTTCTTACGAAGTGCAGGTTTCATTACTGCGTGTAGTGCAGGAAAGAAAAATGCGGCGCGTTGGCGGCGTAAAAGATATTGAGCTTGATGTAAGAATTCTTGTTGCCAGTAATGAGAAATTATGGAATGCAACAAAGGCTGGAAAATTCAGGGAAGATTTATATCATCGCTTTAATGAGTTCAGCATTGAGATTCCTCCATTGCGAGAACGCAGGGAAGATATTATGCACTTTGCAAATCACTTTCTTGCAGTAACAAATAAGGAACTTGAAAAATCGGTAAAAGGTTTTTCAAGTGACGTAGAAAAAGCATTTAAAAATTATGTTTGGTATGGAAATTTGCGGGAATTAAGAAATGTAGTAAAGCGTGCTGTATTGCTTAGTGATGGTAATATAGTTGAATTAAAAAGCTTGCCTTTCGAAATTACAAACTATGAAAAGATTAACGAGCTGATTCCTTCTCAGCCATCTGCCCAGGTTGAAGAAATAAAAGAAATTGCGCAGGTTTCCTTACAATCTAATGGTAATGGAACCAAAAATCGTATTAGTGATTTAAATCTTAAATCTGCGAGTATAGACGCTGAATATGAAACTATTCTTGCAGCATTAAAGCAAGTAAACTTTAATAAGAGTAAGGCTGCAAAGCTAATGAAAATTGACAGGAAGACTTTGTACAATAAAATAAAAGAATATCAACTCATGAATAATAAGTAATACACTTATTTTAATAAACTCATTAAGCTAAAGAAGTGAATATAATGTCTCATATAAACCTGCTGATAATAGATGATGATGAAGATGATTATTTTATAACAAGCGACTATCTTAAAAATATTCCCCAAAAAAATTTTATAATAGAATGGTGCTATAATTACAAAAAAGCATTAGAAGAAATCAAAAGCGGAAAACATGATGTATATCTTGTTGATTATCGGCTTGGTGCAAAAACCGGGATTGATCTTATTAAAGAAGCAATATCAAATAATGCCGAATCGCCGTTTATATTACTTACCGGCAAAGGTGATATTAATATTGATGAGGAAGCCATGAAGCTTGGTGTATTTGATTACCTTATAAAATCTGAATTAAGCAGCGAAAAATTAGAGCGTTCAATTCGATATTCTATTGACAAGGCAAAGACGCTGAATGAAATAAAGGCTAAAGAAAAAAAATACAGGAACATATTTAATAAATCAAGTGATGCACTTTTTGTAGCTGACGAAAAGCTTGCTTTTATTGAAGTTAATACTGCTTTTGGAAAATTATGTGGATGCAGTGAAAATGATTTGCTTGGTATTAAATTAAGTGAATTACTAACAGATATCCACGTTTCGAAAAAAATGAGTGAAGAGTTGAGATATAAAGGTTTTATAGAAGACTGGCTGGCTGAAATGAATTATAAAAAAAATGAATCAAAACAATGTATTATATCAGCAACCAAAGAAAAAAGTTCAGATGGTAAAATTTATTACCAGGGAATTTTACATGATATAACTTTAATAAAAAAAGCAGAACGCACCGCTTTACGGGCAGAAAAATTAGCGGCTACGGGAAGGCTTGTGAGAACGCTGGCGCATGAAGTTAGAAATCCTATAAACAATATTAATCTTGCTTCAGAGCATTTGCGCTCTTTATCATTGCCTGAAGAAAGTAGCCTTTACCTTGATATAGTAAACCGTAATAGTAATCGTATAAATGAGCTGATAAAAGAACTGCTCAACAGTTCAAGGCCTTCTGAAATGCAAATGAAAGAATCAACTTTGCAGTCAGTTATAGATGAGATTGTAAATATTTCAGAAGACAGGATGCATCTAAAACATATTAACCTGCAGGTCGATTATCCTAAAGATTTAATTGTAGTTTTTTGCGATGCAGAAAAGTTAGTGCTTGCGCTCTTAAATATTTTAGTAAACGCTGTTGAAGCTATTGAACATGATAAAGGCGAAATATCAATAACTCTTAAAAAAGACACTGAACAGGTATTTGTTGAAATAACTGATAATGGCAATGGCATAAGCGAAGAAAAATTACCACGTTTATTTGAACCTTATTATACTTCAAAACGCAATGGTATTGGGTTAGGGCTGGCATCTACTCTTAATATTATACAGGCACATGGCGGTGCTATTGAAGTGAATTCTAAAGTGGAGAGATTTACTACGTTTAATATTTCCCTGCCTCTAAAGGTTCCGGCTTTTAGCGGGCATACAAGTTTATGATATACTATCTCTACTTTCACAATTGCAAACTGGCACTATTTTTAACATTTTAAAAGTATTGGTAAACTTTAAAACAATTAAAATGAGAAGTATTCTTTATGTAATTGCTGTTATCCTTATTATCGGATGGCTGCTCGGGGTATTTGTTTATAGCGCTACTGGTTTGATACATATTTTAATAGTGCTTGCTGTTGTTTCTTTATTACTGGCTATTATCGGTGGAAGAGGAACGCCATAATATTATTATATATATGGTACATTATTATAGTTGCACCTTGATAATACCCGGTTTATAAAACCGGGTTTTTTATGTGTTGATTTAAAGCTCGATTAAACTTTTAAGCTTAATCATCTTCTAAAAGTTCAAATTATAATTTATGAAAAAACAAGTTTTTAAATTATTGCTTGCTTTAATAGTTTTTTTTAGTGCATCAAACTTAATGCAGGCGCAAACAAGAATCTATGTAAAAGTAAGGCCAGTTGCAACTGTTGTTGCGAGGCCTGCAGCACCGCGCAGAGAATATGTTTGGGTAGATGACGAATGGGTTGTACGTAATGGTGCTTATGAACGTGTTCCGGGTCGTTGGTTAGCGCCGCGCCGCGGCTTTGTTTGGGTTCCGGGTCACTGGACAACAGAAAGAAGAGGTGATTATTGGATCCCAGGACATTGGAGAAGATAAATTGTTAGTTTAAAAGCCGTAGTTTAAACGACTTTAATTTGAAAGCCATTGCGAACACAGTGGCTTTTTTAATTCAGTTAAGTAATCACTGTTTGATATTAATTTTGAAATTACAATGCAATCATTCAGTGATTTTAATGATACCATAGTTGCTATTGCAACACCGCCGGGTGTCGGAGCCATTGGTGTATTACGGCTTAGCGGAAATAAGGCTATTGAAATTGCTGACTCCATTTTTATACATAAAGATTTGGTTGCGCAACCATCGCATACGTTGCATGTAGGTATAATAAAGAGTAATGATGAAGTGATTGATGAGGTTGTGGTTTCATTATTTAAAAATCCAAAGTCTTATACGGGTGAAGATGTGGTAGAAATTTCCTGTCATGGGTCGTCAGTTATTCAACAAAAAATAATTGATGTATGTATTGAAAAAGGAGCAAGGCTTGCCAAACCCGGCGAGTTTACACAACGTGCTTTTTTAAATGGCAAGTTAGATTTAACGCAGGCAGAAGCTGTCGCAGATTTAATTGCAAGTAATACGGAAGCAAGCCGCAAAACAGCATTGCAAAATATGCGTGGAGGCTTTTCAAATGTATTAAAGCAGCTACGGGAACAACTATTAAAATTTTCAGCGTTAATAGAATTAGAATTAGATTTTTCCCAGGAAGATGTAGAGTTTGCTGACAGGAAACAACTGTATAATTTAATAACTGATGCTGAAATTACAACTAAAGATTTATTGCAATCATTCAGGCTTGGCAATGTAATTCGTAATGGTGTGCAGGTGGCAATAATTGGTAAACCCAACGCGGGTAAATCAACTTTATTAAATGCTTTGTTGAATGAAAATCGCGCCATTGTAAGCGAAATTGCAGGAACAACCCGCGACACAATTGAAGAAGTTATAAATATTGAAGGCATTTTATTCCGTTTAATTGATACCGCCGGTATTCGCACCAGTACAAACGAAATCGAAAGTATTGGTGTTGAAAAAAGCTTAGACAAAATGCGCACGGCAGATATAGTTATTTATCTTTTTGATTGTGCCCACGAATCAAATGAACAAATTGTTGAGGAGCAACAAACATTATTGTCAGCGAATAAAAAATTTATTTTAATTGGTAATAAGCTTGACTTGATGAACGCTGATGACATTGATAAAAAGTTTGACGAAATGAATATCTTATTTATTTCAGCCAAAGAGCATACACATGTAAACATTTTAAAAAAACAAATAGTTGAAAAGGTAACCAGCGGTAACATCAACGCGGAAAATATTATTATTACTAACTCAAGACATTTTAATGCATTGCAAAAAATAAATAGTTCGTTAATCGATATACGGCAAGGACTAGATGATAAAATTCCGGGCGATTTAATTGCTTTAGATATTCGTCAGTGTCTGCATTATCTAGGAGAAATAACTGGTCAAATAACTAATGAAGATCAGCTTGACTATATTTTTTCAAAGTTTTGTATCGGAAAGTAACCAGTCGAAATAATCAACTATTATTTTTATACAAACTAAAGTAAAAGCCTTGCTACCAAGGCTTTTTTCCTGTGTATAACTACCTGTATGTTTTGTTTTGTTAATAGCTTTTTTAGTATTATTTTATACCTTATGGTTTTACAGTAAAATTTGTACTCAAAACTTATTTTTGGTTTACAAAGTTTATACTTTTAAACAATTTGATACAGAATCAAACTAAATGAGTTCAAATATTGTAATACAAAGAATTTGCAAATTTTGCCAGAATGAGTTTACAGCAAAAACTACGAAGACACTTTATTGCTCGCTCCGTTGCAATAGCCGGGATTATAAAGTTAAAATCAGAACAGCCAAAGTTCAGCAAAGCAATATGCAAATCCAGCATATAAAAAACAAACCTATCGAAGAACTGAAAACAAAGGAATTTCTTACAGTAACACAGGTTTCAAAGCTTATAGGTTGTTCACGTCAAAATGTTTACAAGCTAATTAATATAGGTAGGTTAAGGGCAACCGACATTTTACAAAAGAAAACTATTGTTAAGCGTTCTGAAATTGATAAACTATTTCAATAAGTATTTACATGGCTACAAAAGTTACACTAAGACAAAGGAAATTTCAGGTAACAGGCAAAGTTTATATCTCGATTTTTACCCAGCTATTCAACACGTTAAATCAGGAAAACCAACAAGAAGGGAGTTTTTAGGGCTATATATTTATGAAAAGACAAAAGAGCCCACAGGCAAACAATATAATAAAGAGCAGCTACAACTTGCTGAACAAATAAGGCGTAAAAGAGAAAATCATTTAAACAAACTCGAAGCTTATACAGGGTATGAATTGGAACAGGTAAAAAAAGCGGAGAATGGTAAACAAGACTTTGTTGCTTACTTTAAAAATTATCAGATAAACGTAAAGCATCAAACCATGATAACTGGGTTTCTGCCTATAATTATCTTATAAATTTACAGGTGGTAATTTGAAATTTGCAGATTTGAATGAAAGTTTTTGTAACGACTTTAAAGAACACCTGTTAACTACTAAAAGCAATAAAAGCAATAAAACAACGCTTTCCCAAAATTCGGCTGTTTCTTATTTCAACAAATTTAAAGCAACCCTAAAACAAGCTTTTAAAGATGGCTATTTACAGACTGATTTAAACACAAAAATTGAACCTGTTAAACCGGCTGAAACACACAGAAACTTTCTTAACATTCAAGAACTTAACAGCCCTATAAAAACAGATTGTAATAACCCTTTACTCAAACGTGCTGCTTTGTTCTCCGCACTCACTGGGCTTAGATTTTCAGATATTAAAAAAATGATTTAGAGCGAAGTAAACCGCAGCGTTGACAATGGAAAACAAACATCTTTACCAATGGATTGGTGCTGCGGGAATAATTAAAGATATTACCTTTCATTGCTTCCGGCATACGTTTGCCACTTTGCAATTATTAAAGGGAACTGTTATTTATACGGTTTCAAAAATGCTGGGACACCGTAAATTAAAAACAACCTAGATTTATGCAAAGATTGTTGACCAAACCAAACGTCAAGCCGCCAATAAAATAATTTTAGATTTTTAGATATATGTCTATTCATTCCATACATCAATATCAAAACGAAGTAGAAAAAATTATTGATTACGGCGGCTATAAAAAAGAAATGCAATACGAGGTGCATTTTACAATTTGCTGAATGAATATGCAAAGCAAAAAGGATTAATTCTTGTCACTGAAATTGAAATTAAAGCTACCAACAGCAATCGTAAAGTAATGCCTGATGGCACATTAAAAGATACGCTGCGGCAAGACTGGGGTTATTGGGAAAGCAAAGATGAAATCGACGACTTGAACGAAGAAATTAGATAAGGGTTACCCTAAAGAAAACATTTTGTTTGAAGATAGTCGGACGGCTGTATTAATACAAAACGGAATGAGCAAATGCTTGTTGCGGTTAGCGATACCGACGCCTTGCACCGGCTGTTAATTGCTTTTGTTTCCTTTGAACGGCCAGACGTAAGAAATTTTCGCAAAGCCATTGAACATTTCAAAGAAAATATACCAAAGGTTACTGCAGCATTAAAAAATATTATAAAAAAGCAGGAAACCATAATACAGATTATATAAAAGTTGCTGAAACATTTTTAAAGCTTTGCCATGATAGTATTAATCCTGATATAACAATTGAAGATGTGCGGGAAATGATTATTCAGCACATACTTACCGAAGATATTTTTAATACGATTTTTGATGAAACACAATTTCACCGCTAAAACAACATTGCCCGCGAACTGGGAAACGTTATCAATACCTTTTTAAAGGCAATTTAAGGCGTTTGGCACTCAATAGCATAAAACATTATTACGATGTTATAAATGCAGCAGCAGCAGCCATTGCAGACCACCACGAAAAGCAAAAGTTTTTTAAAGTGGTATATGAAACATTTTATAAAAGCTATAATCCAAAGGCCGCAGACCGGTTAGGCGTTGTTTATACACCAAATAAAATTGTGCGCTTTATGATTGAAAGCACTGATTATTTACTGCATAAACACTTTAATAAGTTTTTAGAAGATAAGAATGTTGAGATATTTGACCCTGCCACCGGCACATGAAATTTTATTTGTGATATGATTGACTATATACGCAAAGAAAAGCTGGAATACAAGTATAAAAATGAAATACATGGCAATGAGGTTGCCATATTGCCTTACTACATAAGCAACCGGAATAAACTGAATCGTCAAAATTTGATTAAGCTCTTGAAAATTTATTTGGATGAAAACTTTCTCTGAAACATGGACAAACCCGAAAACAAAAGAATTTGAACAGATTGAAGTACACGAATATTTTTTAGAAGATTGGGAAGATGGTGCTTTAGTTGATAGTGTAGGAAAACATTTGGTACATGATTTAAATGATAATATTATTATTACGCCTTATCCTCAATTGAGGCTGCTAAAATTGATACCCGACGTAAAGAAATATATTTTGCAAAAGCTGAAAAAGAGTTTTTGAAGTATGTGAATATTTTTCAAAAAAGATATGAAAAAAGCGAGGCAAAAGAACGATTGATAAACACAGAAATAGAATCGTATGAAAAACTGTTATTTCCTAAAAAGTTGCAAATACATATTAAAGCTAACATCATTTTTCCCTTGGAAGAACTTATTATGCCATCAGGGGAAATTCCTGATTTTTCTAAAATGATTGTACCAGGCGGACATGGTATTAATCCTGATTACAATGGAGATGATTTATTTATATGGCCCAAGAAAGCTGGACAGTATAACCATATCAGATATAAGAGATGTTTAAAAAAAAATAATAGTGAATGGTGAAAAAAAATTTTCATTTACAAACAGTCCTAAATGTCATTTTAATATAGGAGCGGGTGATTCAAATTTTATAAGAGTAGAAGCTATTGCAAAGTTTTATAATTGCTTGAAAAGCTTTAAGGGTTTAAATCAAATAATGAAAGTATTAATATTGAACTTCAAAGTCTTGCATATACCCAAAGCGAAACATTAAAAACTATACTCAGTAATTTCAAATTTTTTGATTTAAAGTTTGTTAGTGCGCTTTCACAAAAGAATCAGTTAGCAATGGTAGAATTATTTATCTCAAAAGGACTTCCATATAGTATAGCAATGTTTGATTTCTTAGGCTTTTTAGATTTCTTGGAAAAGAATATTTTACTATTAAAATCCATCTGCATAAAGAAATTTCAAAGTGGTTTGATTCAGACAAAGAAGGCCGGGCGGTAAGGGGAAACATAAGTACTCTTAGGCAAGTTTCTAATGAAAGTAAAACACGATATACTGCTCACAAGTATAAACAAACAGTAAAAACGGATTATCAAAACTTAAAATAGGGCGTACTCCTTTATTATTGCCCCTAAAAATCCTACCCACCATTGCATAATAATATTAAATGCAATGGAATCAATAACATTTGAACAAGTACCAAAAGTCATTACTCAGCTATATGAAAAACTGGAAAATATTGAGAGGCTTTTATTACAAAAACCCCAAGTTGAGCAGCCACAAACTGAACAGCTAATAACAATTAAAGAAGCAGGAAAATTTCTTTCACTTTCTGTTCCTACTATTTATGGCTTAGTGAGTAAAGCAGAAATACCAGTTTCTAAAAAAGAAAAGCGGTTATATTTTTCAAAACAGGAATTAACTGAATGGATTAAATCCGGTCGCAAAAAAACGTGTGCTGAGATAACTGCTGAAGCAACTAATTACATTAATACCAAAACTAAGTAGAATGAAACCTCAAAATTCTAATACGTTAGCACAAAACGGGACAGAAATTGTAGCAGCCCAATATGTAATTATACAAGGGAAGGTAGTGATATAAAAGATTTTAAAACGCGGAGCAGCAAAGCGAGAAGAAAGACTATTACTCAGGCGATGGCTTTAAGTTTGATTGATGCATCAAAACAAAAAAAAGTATTTGAATTGATTAAATCATATTGGAATGCCTTTCGTTGCCAAACAGAAATAGTAACCGCAGATGGAAAAATATTTACGAAGTATTGCAAAAACCGGCATTGTACGATATGTTGTGCAATAAGAAAAGCCGATATAATAAACAGATACTTATCGGCAATCCGTGACTGGACAGAACCATATTTTTTTACTCTTACACTTAAAGCCATACCACGATACAAACTTAAAAATGTTATGATTTCCATGAATGAAGAAATTATAAAAATCATTGAAACGTATCGAAAAAAAAATCAGCGTGGTACTGGAATTAAACTCATTGGTATTCGTTCATTAGAATGCAATTTCAATCCTCAAACAAAAACATACAATCCACATTTTCACTTAGTAGTTGCCAATAAAGAAATGGCTGAAATATTTATAAAAGAGTGGCTTAAACGGAGTAAAGACAAGTGGACTTACAAAGGAGCGCAAAAAATGACAAAGGTTTTTAATAATCTTAAAATATTAATAGAAGTTGTAAAGTACGGCAGTAAAATTTTTACTGAACCAGATGTTATGAAAAAGAAAAGCAGCAATACCAAAATTTATGCCCTTGCATTAAATAACATTTTTATTGCAATGAAGGAATTAAGAATATTTGAAAGATTTGGATTCATTTACCTTTTATTAAAAAACAAAATTCTCCAGCCAGAATTATAACTGAGTTCAAAAAGTGGAAATATTCTGCTGAATATAGAGATTGGTTTAATGAACAAGGCGACCAACTAATTAATTACAATCCGCCGCCGGATTTATTAAGTTTATTAATTGATGGTATTGATATAGAAAATGAGTAACGTTATTAACTTAGTTACTCATTTTCTTATTGATTGAACTTTATGCTTACGCTAAAATTGATACGCTAAGAAATCAAAACGCAAATAGTTAAACAATTTGTATCTTATTTGTACTCAATAGCTATAAACCTTTTGAAATCAATACTAATTACTTTCTATAACAGAATATAACCTCAGTACTTCTAATATTATTTGAATAAATTGATATATACTGATAATTAAACAAAAATTCATTTAATAATTCATTTAAAATATTATTATTTTGCGGTCAACTAATTTGTTTTTGAAAAAATCATTTGCCATATTACTTCTTTCCATTCAGGTATTCAATATTTGCGGATACAGATTATTTTTTTCATTGAAAGAAGGCTATGCTGATAAGCAAATGATTGCCTCAATAAACAATTACAATTACAATGAAGATGAACTCTTGCAAATAAAAATTGCTTTGAATGCGCCGTATATTCAAAATAATAACAATTGTGAGCGGTATGATGGTTCAGTTGAATATAAAGGTGTTCAATATAATTATGTAAAGCGT
>CAHJWK010000042.1 GCA_903642275.1 Chitinophagaceae bacterium | reverse complement strand
TGTAAGCTTCGAAAAATTTTCTCATATATAATCTGCAGCAGTTAATCTTAATGCATGTTGCTTATTGAATCTTCAATTGAACCACAACTAAGCATTGCATTTTTATACTTGGGATGAAATTTTCCGTAATAAGGGTTATCAATTGTTCTTGATTCAGAAAACCACCAGCCTTCCTGGTCGCCGTTAAAAGCCATCGGGCATTTTTTATGATAAATAACCGCTTTATCATAATCAACTGTTTTAATCAAACTATAAATGCTTTCAGAAACCGTATAAAAAATTCTTCTTTTATTATTAATTGAATACTGGCTTAATAAAACCTGTAATTCATCAGATGCATTTTGTGATGTTGAAGTTGCCTTGGTAGCAGCGGCATCATCTTTTAATTGTTCATACGGCACATAAATTAATAAATGCTGTAAGGCAGTTGCAGCCTTATCTGCAGCAGTTGTATCCCAATTAATAAAAGCTGTTTTAAGAATGTTATATTCATTTAATACACTATCAAAAACAAGATTAAATGAATCAGAATTTTTGCTTTTATAAAAAAAGTTATTTGTTGATTCAATTTTAGCTGTTTTTGTGTTGCATGAATAGGGGAGTGTTGCCACTATTACAAACATTAGTATCACTGCATAAAACTTCATTCAAAAAATTTCTGCGAAATTAACCGTAAACAGTTTGCTTAACTGAGATGCTAAAGCTTTAACAAATAAAAAAGCACATTGTTTAGATGTGCTTTTGTTAGCCTTAATTTTAAAAGAGGCTGTTGGTAACCTGTGTCCAATAGGACAGCCGTTCATAAAATATGCGCCGGGCTTCATTTATTATGTCACTGTAATGGGTAAGAATATATCGTTGTGTGGTGTTAAGCGTAAACCCGCTTATGTTTCGCGCAAACAAAAAATCAAGCGCTGTAGCATTCCCAAAGATATCTTTCAGGTCCTGTAATTTTTGCTGTTCATTCTGGTTGGTGGCTTTAATTAATGGCTGCAGATAATTGTAATAAATCTTCATTGCCATATCATTTACGGCAAGTCCTTTTTCAAGTATAAGATCACGCCTTGTTTCATCTTCATACGCAAAAAAACTACCATCAAAAAGCGCAGTAAGATTACCATTGCTGCTCAAACATCCATTAAAAAAATAAGCAAACGGCAGTGTGAATGTGTACTCGCTGGCATCGCTGTTGCCAATGCCGGCAAACCAATCAGCAAGCAACTGCGGCGCATTAGTATTAGTTGAAGGGTCAATTACCATCACGCTGGTTGTGTTGCCATCATTTACCTGTACAACCGGCGCAACATGATAATTCCATTCCACAACATTGTTAGGTGTTATCTGGTTTTTATCGGCAACAAATAAAGTTCTTGCATCATGTACATGCATGGTAATAGGTGCAAACAGCCAAACCTTGCCATGCTGAATGTTGAACTTTTTTGCAAGCATTACGCTCATGATGTGCGCCCTTTGCTGGCAGCCACCCTGCGGGTAATTAAATTCTATCTGTGACTGATGCGCTATGTTTTCAAAAGCATGTTGAATGGTGTCAACATCATAAGTTAGCAACTGCTTAACATCAGCATTAAAAAACTGTACAGGTAGCATACTGCATGATAATCAATTTTGAATAATTTAAGTTGATGAACAGGTATTATTTTTATTGCTTAGTATTCCATCTTGCGTATTGCAGGTGCTTTTATCCAGGTTATAATTACAACAGCAATGGTCATACATCCGCCAAAAACAACAGAAGGCACAACACCTAATAGTTTAGCCATTAAGCCACTTTCAAACTGCCCTAACTCATTGCTTGAATTAATGAACATGCTGTTAACGCTCATCACACGCCCACGCATGTTATCCGGTGTTTGGAGTTGCACGATGGTGCCGCGAACAACAACGCTTATTCCATCTAACATACCACTTATCAGCAATGCAGTAAATGACAACCAGAATAATTGCGACAGGCCGAACAAAATAATACACATACCAAAACCAAACACTGCAATCAATAATTTATAACCTTGTTTTTTGCGCATAGGAAATGCGGTTAATAATATAACACTAACGATAGCACCAAGGTCTGTAGCCGCATTTAAAAAGCCAAAACCATGTGCCCCGATTTTTAAAATGTCTCTTGCAAAAACCGGCACCATAGCGGCAGCGCCTCCAAATAGTACGGCAAAAAGGTCAAGCGAAAGTGCACCTAAAATTGTTTTTGTTTTGAATACAAATTGCAAACCTTCTTTTACGCTGTCTAAAGTTTTCTTTTCGGTTTGCTTGTTTATCGGTGGCTTCGGTTTTATGTTGATGAGTAAAATAAATGCTGTTATTATCAGGCAAACAATTACTGTAAACGTGCCTGTGTAGCCCAGTGCATCAATCAATAAACCACCAACTGCATGGCCGGAAACGGATGCCGATAACCAGGCAGCCTGGTTCCATGTAGTGGCGTTTTGTAATAATGGTTTTGGAACGATATGCGCAAGCACTACATTAAATACCGGCCCTGTAAACGAGCGTACAATACCGGTGCAAAACACGATGATATAAATAAAAATGGCAATGGTATGATTTGGGAAAATGCTGCTTGTATGTTTGGTGGATAACAGTAATAAAACAGATGCAGCAATAAAGTATAAACTTACGCCGCGTAGCAAAAGTTTGCGCTTATCACTCATATCAATTACATGGCCGGCATATAATGCGAGTGAGATTGCAGGCACTACTTCAGACAAGCCAAGCAAGCCGATGGCAAAGGGCGCATTGGTAAGATTATAAATCCACCAGCCGAGTAGAGTGGTCATCATACGCAAAGCCATTACAAAACAAAACCTGCCGGTAACAAGGTTGCGGAATTCGGGGATTTTTATGGAAGAGAAAGGGTTTGTTTTTTCAAGGTTGGTATCAGGCATTAACTGAGATTTAAATAAAATTGTCTCGTGTCAGATTCATTATTCAGCGCTTGTAACATTTGTTCAAGATGCTGTTCATTATCCAGAAAATTGGCATTGGCTGCATCAACAATTATTGTTTTTATGTTATGATGTTTTATGTAGTTTGTATAAGTTTCCTGTATGTTAAACAAATATTCATCGGCAATGTTTTGTTCATAGCTGCGGTTACGTTTTTTAATGTTTTTCTGTAGTTTGTTAACCGGCGAATGCAGGTAGATAATAATGTCAGGCAGTACCAATTGCTGGCTCATAATATCAAACAATTTTTGATACAATCTAAACTCTTCATCAGGCAAATTAATTTTTGCAAACAACAAACACTTTGAAAAAAAATAATCGGCCACCGTTATTGTCTGGAATAAATCTGTTTTATACATCATATCTTTTAATTGCTTGTAACGTTCTGCCATAAAGAATAATTCAAGCGGAAAAGCATTCTGTTTCGGATTTTCATAAAACTTTGGCAGAAACGGATTGTCGGCAAATTGCTCTAATATCAAACGTGCATTTAATTTTCTCGCAAGCAGGTGTGCTAATGTAGTTTTTCCGGCACCAATGTTTCCTTCAATCGCTATGTAGTGATATTGCATCGCTTCAAAATTAAAAGCATGGTTTAGTTATCAGGCGAAATTTTATACACAGGCAAATTGTCTTTGCATTCAGCCAGTAATTCTTTTATTGATGTGTTAAAAACCGGGTGTATTACATCAGCAGCAATTTCTTCCAGCGGCGTTAATGCAAATCTTCTCTCGCTTAATAACGGGTGTGGAATAGTTATGAATGATGAGTTAATGATAATATCATTCATTAATAAAATGTCAATATCAACAATGCGTGGGCCCATTTTCACTTCGCGTTTTCTTCCCATTGTTTCTTCAATTAATAATAACTGCCGCATTAATTTTTCGGGAGAAAATTCTGTTTGTAACTCTAAAGCCTGGTTATAAAAATCAGGTTGATTTGTAATGCCCCAGGCTGCTGTTTTATATATAGATGATTGTTGCGAAATAGTTCCGCATGTTTGCTGAATCAACTCAAATGCCTGTTGCAGATGTTTGAACCTGTCGCCCAGATTACCACCTGTAAGCAGAAATGCCGTATTCATAAATTGAAAAAATAGCTGCGTTAAATATGATTAATTTTGAGCATCAAAATAAACTATTAATTATTGGGTGTGTAAACATTCAACCATCTAATCAAACAAACAATGAGGAGTTTTCTAAAGATTTTTTTAGCCACGCTTGTGGCGTTGGTCATTTTTAGCATCGGGTTATTTTTCAGCTTATTCATTTTCATCGGCAGCGCTGCTACTTTAATAGGCAGCAATACATCCGGTAAAACAGATATTGGTTCAAAAGGAGTGTTGGTACTTGACCTCAGTCAAACTTTCAAAGAACAGGCACAAAACAATTCATTGAATATTGTATTTGATAATCCATCTTCCAATATTCCCGGGTTATATGATATGGTTAGAATGATTCATTATGCAAAAAAGGATTCATCTATAAAAGGAATTTTTATAAAAGCCGGCAGTAATGATAATGGTTATGCATCCAGTGAAGAGCTGCGGCAGGCATTGATAGATTTTAAAAAAAGTAACAAGTTTATAATTGCTTACGGTAACGTTATAACCCAGCAATCTTATTATGTGGCAACTGTTGCTGATAGAATTTATTGTAACCCGGCTGGCGGCGTTGAATGGGATGGCTTTTCTGTGAACCTGCTTTTTTTAAAAGGCTTGCTTGACAGGCTCGAGATTGATCCACAAATATTTTATGCAGGCAAATTTAAAAGTGCCACCGAACCTTTACGTGTTACCCAAATGACGGATGCTAACCGCTTGCAGACAAACATATGGCTGAATGACCTGTATAACAATCTTTTGCTACGTGCTTCAGCCGCAAGAAATATTGATACAGCTTCATTACACCAGCTTGCCAACAATGGCTCCATACAAACTGCGAATGATGCATTGAAATATCATTTGGTGGATGCATTAAAATATGATGACCAGGTAAAAGATGAGTTGTTTTACCGCTTGGGCAAAGAGAAAAAGGATGACATCAATTTTGTTTCATTCGGCAAATATGCAAAGGCTGCGGATTTTAAAAGTAATGGTGCTGGCGGTAACGTTGCGGTTATTTATGCGCAGGGCGATATTGTAGATGGCAAAGGTGATAAAGACCAGATTGGCAGCGATGATTATGTAAAACTAATAAGTAAAGCAAGGCTTGATGAAAATATAAAAGCAATTGTGTTTCGTGTAAATTCTCCGGGCGGCAGTTCAATGGCGAGTGAAGCAATCTGGCGTGAAATTACACTGGCTAAAAAAGCAAAGCCTGTTGTTGTAAGTATGGGTGATTATGCCGCTTCGGGCGGTTACTATATTTCATGTAATGCAGATTCCATTTTTGCTGATGAGACTACCATCACCGGTTCCATTGGTGTGTTTAGTATTTTACCTGATATGCATAAGTTTTTTAATGATAAATTAGGTATCACTTTCGATGGGGTAAAAACGGCACCTTATGCTGATATGGGTTCTGTAAGCAGACCGCTGAGTGATGCCGAAAAGAATTTTATACAGGCTGATATTGATACTGTTTACAACACTTTTAAAACACGTGTTGCTAATGGCAGAAAGAAAGATGTTGTTTACATTGATAGCATTGCACAAGGAAGGGTTTGGACAGGTAAAAGAGGCATTGGTGTTGGTATTGTTGATAGAACCGGCACTTTACAGGATGCGGTTAACTGCGCAGCCCGAATGGCTAACATTTATAACTATCGCACCAAAGAATATCCTGAAAAAAAATCATGGCTTGAAGAATTAACTGATAAATCTTTTACGGCAGAAGCAAGCCAAAAAGCTTTAATAAAAGAAATAGGTGTTGACCAGTATAATTTGTTACAACAGGTAAAGCAACTAAAAGAAATAGCTGGCAAACCGGAAAGCAGGCTGCCATTTACGATTAGCTATTAATTTTTTAATTATAACTATTATTAATTAATTTTTGATTAGTAGAACGCGTACTCCAATTGGCTTAATCTATTTAAGGCTTGTAATTGGATTTATAACAATACTGATCAGTGCGCTTCAAGTTAACGACTATAAATTTTTTGCTATACTGCTTCTTACTATCGGTTTATTGACTGATATTTTCGACGGAATAATCGCCAGAAAGTTAAATATATCAACCCTGCGACTCAGGCGTTTAGACTCAATAATTGATGTTATATTTTATATTTGTGTAGTATTTGCAACTTATATATAATGTGCAGATTTCTTTAAACAAAACTCATTAAAGATTATACTCCTTTTAGCGTTTGAAGGATTAACTTATTTGATAAGCTTTCTAAAATTTAAAAAAGAAATTGCTACACATTTGATTGGTGCAAAAGTTTGGTCGTTACTAATTTTTGCAACACTAGTATAGGTCACTATTCAATGTAAATCCGTTGTGTTATTCAATTTATGCTTTTGGATTGGTCTTTTAACAAGATTAGAAATTATTTCAATTATTCTTATACTTAAGAAATATATTAATGATGTGCCAACGGTTTATCATGCAATAAAACTTCGCCGCAATAAAATAATAAAAAGAAATAAATTATTTAACGGATGACTCTTATTCAATCACACCTCAATTAAATCATTATTTACAATTGCAAACACTTTATCTGTTTTCTTTTTATCCATAATATACACACCGCTGAATTTTGAGAATGCAGGCATTACAGCAAAGGCATCACTAAAATAAAAACAGGGAAAGGTTAATGATTGCCTGCCCTTTCCTTTTATAAAAATGCCGGGATGCAAATGACCTGTAAAAAAATAAGCATCAGCATGTTTCGGATGCTTTTCAATGTGCGCATTATCATGTAAGAAAGCGAGTGTGTTTATACGTAAAGGTTCATCAGCAAACAACTGAACATTTAATTTCTTATACCATTCTTTATGCAATATATCATGGTTGCCTTTTACCAATAATATTTCAAGTTGCGTAACATCATTACGCCATTTTTCAAACAATAAATTTTCCTTATTTGCTTTACTGTGAAAGAAATCACCTACAACAATTAATTGTTCCGGTTTATAAAATTGTAATAAAGAAAACAGCCTTTGCAAATCTTCAATAAAAATATGTTGCGGAACAGGCACACCGGATTTTCTGAAGTGACCTGTTTTGCCAAAATGCGTATCAGAAACAATCAATGCTTTTGCATCTTCCCAAAAAATCACACGTTCATGTGAAAGCCACAAATGCTGGTCTCTGAAATAAAAATGCTGATGCTTCATCAGATATTAAACAAGAATAAAATAATAAGGTTGAATTAATGATGCAATAAATCTTTCAAAAAAACTGATGCAATCGTAAAGTAAATTACAAGACCGGTTACGTCAACAAGCGTTGCTACAAATGGTGCAGATGAAACGGCGGGATCACCCTTTAATTTTTTAATAATGATAGGCAACATAGAACCGGCAAGCGTACCCCATAACACAACGCCAATTAAAGAAAGCCCAATGCTAACGGCAATCATCAACCAGTGTGTGCCATAAAGATTTTCGATTAAGCCATGTGCCATTAACTGGTGCCACACAAATATGCGTACAAAGCCAATCATGCCTAAAATGCCTCCTAACATCAGGCCGCTTAAAATTTCCCTGCGCATAACACGCCACCAATCATTTAAAGTAACATCGCCTACAGCAAGCGCCTGAATGATTAATGTTGATGCCTGTGAGCCACTGTTGCCGCCACTGCTCATGATTAAAGGAACGAAAATAGAAAGCACAACTGCCGCCTGAATTTCATCTGCATAGTGCGACATTGCTGTTGCAGTAAGCATTTCACTTAAAAATAAAATAATCAGCCAGCTAACTCTTTTTTTAACCAGTTTAAAAAGTGAAATATCGAGATAAGGTTCATCCAGCGCCTCAGTACCACCAATCTTTTGTATGTCTTCACTAAACTCTTCATTCGCTACCCAAAACATATCATCAATGGTTACAATACCCATTAGAATATTGTTATTATCAGTAACCGGCAAAGCAACACGGTTGTTCATTTTAAAAATTGCACTTGCATGTTCCTGGTCTGTATTTACGTTAAGAGCAATTACACGTTCATCCATCAACTCATCAATTCTTTGTTGCGGCGATGCAAGAATTATATCTCTTATACGCAAGTCATCAATCAACTCGCCATTTTTATTTATTACATAAATCACATCAATCGTTTCTGAGTTTTTACCCACTTTTCGAATGATGTTTATTACTTCTTCAATAGTATTGTAGGAATACACATAAATGTAATCCGGCGTCATTAAACGCCCGATGCTGTCCTCGGGATAACCTAATAACGAAAGCGTAATTTTTCTTTCTTCCGGGTTCAGTAGTTTTATAAGATCACGTATAACACCTTTGGGTAACTCTTCTAAAAAATCAGTTCTGTCATCAGCAGGCAATTCATTTAAAAGTTCGGCAGTTTTATAATTGCTCAACTCATGTACAATTGTCTTTTGCACACTCACATCCAATATTTTAAAAACTTTGGCTGCACGGTTAATTGACATACCTGAAATAATCTCTGCTTCATGTTCCGGAAACTCATAAATAAGATCAACCACATCGCTTATGTTTTGATCATCAAGGAAATTCCTGATCATCAAAACGTCGTGCGATTGAACCAGTTGTTCAAACTGGTATTTTAATGATATTTCTTCGAGTTCCGTACTCATTCGCACAAATTTATAAAACCATTTTTTATAAAAGTGATTGAAACATTATTTAAAAAAATTTACTTGCTTTTTATATTCGTTTTGGCTTCTTGTTATATTGTGCGCTTAATGTAATTAAATGATAGCATCATTTCTCGAAATTAAAAACTCACCTAAACGTGGCAGAGGAATTTTTACGAAAACATATATTAAACAGGGAGCTGTAATTGAAATTTCACCTGTGATTGTTTTAAGTGAACAGGAACGTAAAACCATTGAAAAAACGTTGTTGTTTCATTATGTGTTTGAATGGGGAAACGATAAGAAAAAAGCGGCAATGGCGCTTGGTTATGTTTCTTTATATAATCATAGTTACGATGCGAACTGCGAATATGAAATGGAATATGGCAAACGTTTGATGACAATAAAGGCAGTAAAGGATATAAAGAAAGGAGAGGAGTTGTATATAAATTATAATGCTGTTCCAAACGATGCAACAAAGGTTTGGTTTGATACTGCTAAAGGCTCATAATTTGATGTTCACTCCAATCATATAATTGGTTGTTGCCGCAGGATAATAATAATTATCATTTATAATTGAACCATCATACATATAAGGATAAGTGTTTGCATTCGATTCATATAAATGATTGAAAATATTGTTTACTGCAACTATAAAATCAACTTCATTAAACAGTTTTTTATACAATGAATAATTCAGCCGGAAACCTTCTGTAAAATACGAAGGCAATGTGCGGTTTTCGTTTTGTGTATTATCCAAATATTGTTTGCTTACATATTTGCTTACAAAATTTAACTGCATATTTTTTACCGGAATAAATGTTATCGTTCCAGCTGCAATTGTGTTTGGCGAAAAAGAGATGTTTGTATTTTTATGCTGAACAGATTGCTGGCCTGTATAATTATAGTCGGCATCATACATATCTAAATATTCTGTAAAAGATTTTATTTTATTTTGACTGAAAGTAACGTTGCCGCTAATATTTAACCAACGCTGCAACACAATGCCAGCCTGTAATTCAGCTCCAGCACGATAACTGTTGGGCACATTGGTTCTTGTATATTCTCCAACATCATTAATCTTTCCGTTAAGCACTAACTGGTCTTTGTATAACATGTAATAAAACGTTGCAGAAAAATTATAATTTGATTTTCTTCTTTCAATAGCCGCCTCAAAATCGTGCAGTGTTTCTGCCTTCGGTTGTTGTTCCGGGCTTGCCTGGAAATCATCACGGTTTGGTTCTTTATTTGCTAATGCATAACTTAAATAAGCATTCCATCCATTGTAATTATAACTTATACCAGCCTTTGGATTAAAGAAGTTGAAATCTCTTTTAATAAATAAAGTTGCATTGTCTTCAAAGCCTTTCATATCATGCTTCACATAACGGTATTGAACATCAGCAAACGTGTTCCATTTTATGTTTAAGCTATGCATCCATTTAGCATACACATTCGCATCAGTTTTCGTTGCAGGATAATAATAGTATTGATAATCTGATGGAATTTTTGCTTCGCTCCAAACGAGTGTTCCATAATGTTTGCCATCATATTCACTCCAGCTGCCACCAATTGTTAACTCATCTTTTATTGTTTTATATTGAAGTGAAGCGATTTGTCCGTAGAAATAATTATCAAGCCAAAGCCTTCTTACCACATCTGAATTTGTAACTGTATCACCATTTGAAATAATGTTTGGCAACCCATAATAAGCAAACGATGTTTCGCTGTTGTCACCTGCAGCAGTTTCGGCGGCTGCACCTTTATATTCTTCATAATAACCTTTGCCGCGTATCAAAAATAAAGCTGTACTAAATTTCCAGTTCTTATTAAAATCATGGTCAAAAAATAACTGGTAATGCGTTTGCCAATAATTATCCGTTTCATTGCTGTAAGGCGTTCCTGATTTTTCTGTGCCTGCAGGATTGTATCGGCGATTTGTTTTCAAGCTGTCAAAAGGAATTCCATACCAAGCCTGGTACGTTTTTTCCTTGCCTGAAAAAATATTCAGTCGCAGCGAAGTTTTATTGCTTATGTAAGCCGCCGAAGTATAAAAAGATTTCAAATTGGTGCTGGCTCTGTCAATATATCCATCGCTTGATATGCGGCTTAATCTTGCATCAATTGTAAAATGATTTGCCAGCAAACCTGTTCCAAGCTTTATAGTATTCTTCCAGGTATTGAACGAACCAGCACTATTATCATCTTCAGCATAAGCTTTCTTATTTATTTCATTTGTGCTGATATTTATGCTTGCGCCAAATGCACCTGCACCATTTGTAGAAGTGCCCACGCCACGTTGTATTTGTATCGAGTTAGCAGATGAAACAAAATCAGGCAGGTCAACAAAATATGTGGCAAGACTTTCCGCATCATTAAACGGAATACCGTTTAACGTAACATTAATGCGTGTTGCATCTGTGCCGCGGATGTTGATGCCTGTATAACCAACGCCATTGCCGGCATCTGTTGTTGTTGTTACAGATGGTGTTTGGTTTAAAATGAACGGCAAATCCTGTCCAAGATTAACTTTTGCAATATCATTTTTGCTGATGTTTGTTTTGGTGAACGGCGCTTTATCAGATGCACGCACAGAACGAATTTCAAGTGGTTCTAAATTAGCTGTTGATTCATTCAATATAATTTTTATTGAAGTGCTTTGCTGTAATTTAAATGTAGAATCAAACAATCCTAATCCAACAAAACTTACAGAAATAGTATATGCAAAATTTGAATGCAGGTTCAAAATATTGAAGCTCCCGTTTTCATCGGTCAGCATTTTAGCTGTATATTTTTTTGCGCTGATTGTAACCGTTGCATCTTTTAAAGGATGATTATTTTCATCAGTTACAATTCCATTTAAATTAGTTTGAGCGGATGAAATCAATACGATTAATAACGCAGCAAGTGTTCCCTTAATTTTTTTCATTCAACAATAAATGGGAACAAGGAATAATGCGGAGAATGTGCGGCAGTAAAGCTCACCTTCCCTTCGCAGGTATTACCCTGTTCAGGTTCAACGGGTGTAATCTCAGCCTTCAGTATGAAAGCACCCCGAGTGTAATACTGATTAAATATTATTAATCAATAATCAAAGCTCAAAATTAATAATATAAAATTTAAATTGCTGTAACCTTTTATTTTGTTCATCGTTTCACAAAAAAAATTTTATGCAAAAGATAATTTTATCCTTGTGTTTACTTATTTCAGCTTTTACAATAAACGCACAAAATATAGTGCATGATGCAAATGCGCAGGTGCGTAATGTTGGTTCATTTAATAAGATTCGTGTATCAAGTGCAATTAGTTTGTATTTATCGCAAGGCAATACGCAGGCAGTTGCGGTAAGTTCTGAAGATGCGGATGTTACTGCAAAAATTAAAACAGAAGTGGATGGCAACACATTAAAAATTTATGTGGAAAATGGTCTTTGGAATAAATGGAATTGGGGTAATAAGCATTTAAGGGCTTATGTAACTTTCACTGAATTGCAAATGCTTGATGCTTCCGGTGCATGCAGCGTTGAGTTGACAGACCCCATAAATGTGAATGATTTTAAATTGGTTTTATCCGGAGCCAGCAGTATGAAAGGCGATGTGAAGGGCGGAAATCTAGATTTTGATGTCAACGGCGCTTCAACAAGTAAAGTGAATGTGAAGGCAACATCTTTTAAACTTTCTGCTAGCGGCGCAAGCACTTTTAAAGGCGATGCAAGTGCTGATAAAATGAGCTATGAAGTTAACGGCGCTTCAACTACGGATGTTGATGGAACCACTACGGATTTAGTTGTTTCTGCAAGCGGTGCAAGCAATTTCAGAGGCAGCGATTTACAAGCACAGAGTTGCAAAATAGAAGCAACCGGCGCGTCATCAGCCAATATTAATGTTAGTAAAACAATTGATGCAACTGCAAGCGGCGCCAGCAGTATTCATTACAGCGGCGATGCAACTTTAAGTAATGTTGATGTAAGCGGAAGTTCTACAGTTAAAAAAAGAAGTTAATAGATTTAATTAAGTTTTGCATGAAGCTGCCGTTGCCCTATATTTGCCGCCCGTTACAGTTCTTATATTAATCGAATTAAATTATATCGCGAGGTAGAGCAGCGGTAGCTCGTCGGGCTCATAACCCGAAGGTCATAGGTTCGATCCCTATCCTCGCAACATCATAAGTAAAGTCTCGCAAAGCGGGACTTTTTTTATTACTTCATTACTGTTTTTTTATGTGCTCGCATTATGCCTCTCTGCGTCACTTCATTACATTAATTGTTAGTTATTGAAATCAGGCTTTGTAAACATATTTGGTAAACCTAATGCAGGCAAGAGCACTTTATTAAATGCGTTGATGGAAGAGAAGCTGGCAATTGTTTCGTCTAAAGTGCAAACTACAAGACATCGTATAAAAGCTTTTCTTACAAAGCCGAATGAATACCAGATAATTTTTTCTGATACTCCGGGTATTATCCAGCCTAAATATAAACTGCATGAGCGCATGATGAAAAGCGTAAAGAGTGCTCTGGAAGATGCTGATGTTGCGTTATTAATAACTGATGTAACAAAAAATGTTGAAGAAGATGTAATGATGTTTCAAAATCTAAAATTAAAAGTTCCATCTGTTTTGGTATTAAATAAAACTGATAAATTAAAGCAGGATAAGCTTGAACAGATAAAAATGTTGCTTGATAAATCCTACAAACATATAATTGCCATTTCTGCTTTAACACATAAAAATATAGATGCGCTCCTATCTGCTGTAATTGAATTACTGCCTGATGGCGAACCTTTTTATAATGAAGATGAGCTTACAGATTTGCCTACAAAATTTTTTGTAAGCGAAATAATCCGGGAGAAGATTTACGAGTTGTTCAGCGAGGAAATTCCTTATCAAACCGCAGTTATTATAAATGAGTTTAAAGAAAAAGAATCGTTGATAAAAATTCAGGCTGATGTAATTGTACAACGTGAAAGCCAGAAAGCAATCATATTGGGGGAGAGCGGTAAGATGATAAAGCAATTAGGTACTTTGGCAAGAGCTGACATAGAAAAGTTTCTTCAACAAAAAATATTTTTACAACTATTTATTAAGGTTAAACCCAAATGGCGGGACAACGAATTTCAATTAAAAGAATATGGTTATTAGTAATTTTATTCATAAAAGAAAATAATGAGAATATTAATTTTTGGGTTGTTCTTTTTTACGCATAGCGCAGTTATTGCGCAAATTTCAACAAGTATAGACGTAAGGTTGCCAGGTATTAATGGTTTTGGTGAAACAAGCTATAAAAGTTCTTCCGCTATTGGTGAACAGGAACCAGTAAAAGTTGACGAAAATGATATAAACGGATCAGCTTTCTGGAAAAACGATTGGAACAAAGCGTATGTTTTTCTTCCTTCAGGCTCGGTAGTTAGATTAAACCAGGCAAAGCTAAATCTCAAGAATAATCAACTTTATTTTTATGATAGTACTCATGTTTTAAAAGCTGCGGGTGAACAAGCAATTAGTAAAATTATTTTTATTGATAAAAAAGATACGTTGAAAACATCAGGCGTGTTTCAAAAATTGCCCTATGATGGTTATAATTATTTCCAGGTTTTAAATGCAGGCGGTTGCCAGTTGCTTAAAGCAATTAAAATAAATGTTGTTAAACGGGACTACAACCCGGTTCTTAATAAAGATGAATATAAGTACGACTCGAAACCTGTATATTATCTTTTTTATTCAGGTAAATTATCACAGGTTGATATGTTGAATAAGGAAAACTTGGTTTCTATAGTGAATATTTCGGAAGAAAATAATAACTGGCTTGCACAAAATAAGAATAAACTAAAGGGCGAAGCGGACTGGATAAGCTTTCTAAATTACTATAACAGTAAGCAATAAACTATATGAGTTTTACAGTAGCAATAACCGGCAGGCCAAACGTTGGCAAAAGCACTTTGTTTAATCGTTTGCTGGAACAGCGTAAAGCTATTGTTGATAATATCAGCGGCGTTACAAGAGACAGGCAGTACGGTGTTGCAGATTGGAATGGTAAAACATTTAATGTAATAGACACTGGTGGTTTTGTACCGGATAGTGAAGATGTTTTTGAAAAAGAAATACGTAAACAGGTGCGCATTGCTATTGATGAAGCAAATGCTGTGATTTTTATGACGGATGTTGCTTCTGGCATTACAACGCTCGATGAAAGTATGAGTGAGTTATTGCGCCGATCAACCAAACCTGTTTTTCTTGTAGTTAATAAGGTTGATAATAATGATCGGCAGTTAGATGCTACAGAGTTTTATAGTCTTGGTTTTGAAAACATATTTTTCTTAAGTAGCATGACCGGCAGCGGTACCGGCGAATTGCTTGATGCGATTGCTGAAATAATGCCTGAAGAAAAAACAGAGGAAGATTCTGAAAATGCAATACCAAAATTTGCCATTATCGGCCAGCCGAATGTTGGCAAATCTTCTTTGCTTAATGCATTGGTTGGAGCAGAAAGAACTATTGTAAGTGATATTGCCGGCACAACACGTGACACAATTCATACACATTATAATTTGTTTCAAAAAGATTTTGTGTTGATTGATACTGCAGGTTTACGCAAGAAAAACAAAGAGAAAGATAACCTTGAATTTTACTCTGTGATACGTGCTATACGCGCCATGGATGAGGCAGATGTTTGTTTATTGCTGATTGATGCAGAGAAAGGAATCAGTGCACAGGACGTAAGCATATTTTCATTGGCTGCAAGAAAAGGAAAAGGTATTATACTGCTGGTGAATAAATGGGATTTGCTTGAGAAGGCAACCAACACATCAAAAGATTATGAAAAAAAATTGAAAGAAAAGATTGCACCTTTTACTGATGTGCCTGTTGTATTTATTTCAGCAAAAGAAAAAACAAGAATTTTCAAGGCAATGGAAATTGCTTTACAGGTTTATGACAGCCGTAAACGCCATATAAGCACGAGTAAATTAAATGATGTAATGCTGAAAGCAGTTGAAGCATATCATGCGCCGGTGGTGCGCGGGCATACAGTAAAAATTAAATATATCACACAATTACCAACAGCAGTTCCAAGCTTTGCTTTTTTTACCAATTATCCTGATGATATTAAAACGCCTTATAAGAATTACTTAGAAAATCAATTGCGTTTATCGTTTGATTTCAAAGGTGTGCCGGTAAGAATCTTTTTCAGAAAAAAATAATGCACAACCAGGTTATTTAATTGAATTGTTAACTTATTAAAAGTAGCAGTGGTTTATGGTAAATTTGTATTATATCATAATTATAATATCATCAATAAAGCTGTTCAGGCAAATTTGTTAAACAAAGATCATCAATTATAAAGGTAGAATATGAGCCAGACAAGGCAGGTATTTCAAACAGAATCTAAATTACGTTGGAGAAGTTTTCAATGGCTGGGAAGATTTATCGTAGCCGCATTGTTGCTTATGATACCTGTTGTTATCATCACATTAGCCAGAGGCCTGGCACCTGTACTTCCGCTGCTTTCAAGTGGTGCAGACAGTATAAATCGTCTTACTCATCCGGTTACACCATTAACGTTTACACGCAAAGAATTTAAAAAATATAAAGGCTTCAATGCCTTCTTTATTGCCCGTCAAAAGAACGATTCGCTCAGGCATAATATTCCGCGTGTAAGCACACAACGCATAAGGGCCGCTTTCTATGTTGACTGGGATCCGCAGGCTTTTTTTTCACTGCAAAAAAACGTAAGTAAACTTAACATGGTAGTACCTGAATGGTTTTTCATAAATCCTTCAACTGATACACTGCAACCAAATATAGATACTGCCGCTTTAAGCCTGATGAGGAGGAATCATATCACAATCATCCCAATTATTAATAACATCAACATACTAAAAGAGAATGGTGATTTTGATGGTGCTATTCTTCACAGGATACTAAACAGCCCTCAGAAAAAAGAGAGGCTGATACAGGATATTGTAAAATATTTAAAGCATTATAACCTACAGGGAATAAATATTGACTTTGAAGAACTGCAGGAAAAAACTGATGAACCATTAATTGCTTTTCAACAAGAGCTTTATGCAACATTACACAGCCAGGGTTATATTGTAACGCAGGATGTGATTCCTTCAGATGAAGATTACAACGTAAAAGAATTGTCATTTTACAATGATTATATATTTTTAATGGCTTATGATGAACATTACAGCACAAGTGTTCCCGGTGCCGTAAGCAGCCAGAAGTGGATTGAAAAAACACTTGATGAAGCAGCAAAAAATATTCCGTCAGAAAAAATTATTTTGAGTATTGCCGGCTTTGGATACGATTGGCCCGAAGGAGACGAAGCAACAAGTATTACCTATCAGCAGGCAATTGCAAATGCGAAACAAGTTAATGCTACAATTAATTTTAATGATGATGATTATAATGTTGGTTATACTTACACGGATGCAGACAGCGTAAAACACCAGGTTTACTTTACTGATGCGATAACCAATTTTAATACGATAAAATTTGCGGATGAATATGGTACTGCCGGTACTGCACTTTGGCGCATGGGCAGTGAAGATGAACGTCTCTGGACATTTTATAACCGCAGTCTTGACAATAGCAGTCTCTTGCAGAAGCCATTTAACTTTAAAGTGCTGGAAGATGTAAATACACCTACCGGAACACCTGATTTTATTGGCGAAGGTGAAGTGCTAAGTGTAATAACAGCACCTGAGCCGGGCAAAATAAAAATAGAAGTGGATTCTGCTGAGGGAACAGTTGCAGAAGAACATTATTTGCAGTTACCAACAAACTATGTTATAAAAAAATATGGCAATGTTAAGAATCAGGTAGTGCTCACTTTTGATGATGGCCCGGACCCTACCTACACGCCAAAAATTTTAGATATTTTACAAAAAGAAAAAGTGCCTGCGGCTTTCTTTATTGTTGGTGTGCAGGCTGAAAATAACCTTCCACTTGTAAAAAGAATTTATGAAGATGGTTATGAAATAGGTAACCATACATTTACGCATCCGAATATTGCCACAGTGAGTGCAGAGCGTGCAGTAAATGAAATTGAAACAACGCGTTTGCTTATTGAAGCTATTACAGGCAGAAGCACGGTGCTTTTCAGGGCGCCATTTAATGCTGATGCTGAGCCAACAACCGAGGCAGAGCTAAGGCCTGTTGCCATCAGCAAGCAAAAGAATTATTATACCGTTGAAGAAAGCATTGACCCGGAAGACTGGGAAAAAGGTGTTTCGGCGGATAGCATTTACTACAGGGTTATCAGTCAGTATGAAAAAGATCCTTCTAAAGGTATAATCTTATTTCACGATGCAGGTGGCAACCGCGAAGCAACAGTTGAAGCATTGCCACGCATTATTCGTTATTTCAAAAGCCACGGCGTAAAAATTATAACAATAGCACAGCTGTTACATACAACTAAAGATGTAGTAATGCCTGTATCAAATGGTTCGCTTATGTATTTGAATAGCAGCATTGCTACATTTGGATACTGGCTGATTTATTTTGTAGTTGCTGCTTTCTGGGTGGCTATCTTTTTAGGTTTGGCACGTATTGTTATGATGGCTGTAATGGCGTCTATTGCACAGATAAAAAAGAAAAGGCAACCATTATATATATCAGCGTTTCCTGAAACTGCTCATGTAAGTATAATTGTTCCTGGATACAACGAAGAAGTGAACGCCGTTAAAACTATTGATAATTTGTTGCAGCAGGATTATCCAAACTTTGATATTTATTTTATAGATGATGGTTCAAAAGACAACACGTATCAAAAAGTGCATGATGCTTTTGTTGATTATAAACAGGTGAAAGTATTAACAAAACCAAACGGAGGTAAAGCTTCTGCTTTAAATTATGGAATCTCTCAAACTCAAAATGATTTTGTTATTTGTATTGATGCAGATACGCAGCTGAAACGAGACGCAGTAACACAGTTAATGAAGAGGATGCTGAGGCCATTGCCAAACGGAAAAAAAACAGGTGCCGTAGCCGGTAATGTAAAAGTGGGCAATGAAAAGAATATGATTACAAAGTGGCAAAGCATTGAATATACTACTGCTCAAAACTTTGACAGGCGTGCTTTCGACCTTATTAACGGTATCACTGTTGTGCCAGGTGCGATAGGTGCTTTCAGAAAAGAAGCGATTGAGAAGGCAGGTGGTTTCACCACAGATACATTGGCAGAAGATTGCGACTTAACCATACGGATTTTAAGAAATGGTTACCAGGTTGTAAACTGTATTGAAGCAGTAGCTATAACAGAAGCGCCGGAAACTTTAAAGCAGTTTATGAAGCAGCGGTTCCGCTGGAGTTATGGAATTATGCAGTCATTCTGGAAAAACAGGGACGCATGTTTTAATCCAAAGTATAAAGGCCTGGGCATGGTTTCGCTTCCTAATATTTTATTGTTCCAGATTCTTTTACCAATGATTGCGCCACTGGCAGATCTAATGCTTATTGTAAGTATCATATGGAACTGGAAAGATCCTGAAAGCCTGCATAAAATCGGGTTATATTATTTATTGTTTCTTGTTGTTGACATTATGGTTAGCATAATTGCTTTCATTTTTGAAAAAGAAAAAATTTCAAAATTAATCTGGCTAATTCCGCAACGGTTTATTTATCGCCAAATAATGTATATCATTCTTTTCAGATCAATCAGACGGGTAATTAAAGGTGAACACCAGGGTTGGGGTGTGCTTAAACGTACAGGTAACGTTAAACAGGTTATTGAAGCAAGACAACAGTTATAATTGTTTTCAAAGTATATTGGCAATGACGGTTTGAAAGTTATGCTGGTATAAGTATAAATTAAAAATTACAGTAGTTTTTTATCCACTAAAGCTGATAGTAAAGCTACTGATGAGGTGCTGTATGTGCTTTGCTTGAGGTGATGCTTTGTTGTACATATAGCTTTGGATATTCGCTTTTATTGTCTGTTAAACATATTCAACATTGTATTCAACGCATTTTCCGAGTGCATCCGCTCACCATTTTCAAGTGATTCCTCTGCTGCTATTGCTGCCCTTTTGCGCATACCTGTTTCATAAAAAGATATAGCTTCCTGCAAAGAATTATTTTCATCAGATGTTAAACATTCACTCAATTTCAAAGCATCAAGCATAGCCATGTTTGCACCTTCTCCTGCAAAAGGCGGCATTACATGTGCAGCATCGCCAAGCATTGTTACATTGGGCAACGCTTCCCAGGTTTGGTTTAACGGCATACAATAAATTGGACGTGGAATAAAAGGTGTTGCTGCCTTTTCAAACAGTTCGTACCAAACACTGCTCCATTCTGAATATGCTGTTTTATACCATGCGAGCATTTGTGTTTTATCAGAATAATCCAAACCACTGTTTGTTGCCCAGTTTTCATCTGTTTTAAAACTTGCATAAAAACCCAAATCGCCATTACCTTTTTGACCAAGTAATAAATCCTTTGTATTTCCGAAAGCCATTATTTTTCCACCATTTGCCAATGCATGAATATGAGGCGCTGCTTCTTCTGCATTTTGAACATTGCCTTCAAGCATTGTAACGCCTGAGTAAAAAGCTTTGATGTTTGTGATGTATGGACGGATTTTTGAATTAGCTCCATCTGCAGCAATTACAATGTCAGCATAAGCAGATGATCCGTTTTTAAAATGCAACAGCCAGCCTTCATTTTTGTTTTCCATTGAAATAAAATGACTGTCCCAAACAACTGTTCCCGGTTGTAAAGATTGCAGCAACATATTTCTTAATGGTCCCCGATCTATTTCGGGACGAAAATATTCACTTCCGAAATCTTCATGCGGTTTGGTTTCATGATCACTGTAAAACACCTGTGCCTGCTCATTTACAATTACCATTTTGTCTGCACCGGGACGAAAATTCTTTTTAAACTCTTCTAATAAATCTGCTTTACGTAAAGCCGCCATTCCCGAATCTTCATGCATATCAAGCGGTGAACCTATCAGGCGTGCGTCTTTATTAAAATCTCTTTCATACAATTTTACCTTTGAGCCTTTCAATTGTAAAAGCCTTGCCAATATTAGTCCACCCGGACCACCGCCAACAACGGCGATTTGCTTGTTGTTTAATTTCATGCCACAAAATTATTTTGCGGCAAGCGCTGAAAATTGTATAAATCGGTCGTTTTTATTTTTTAATAAGTCTTTCGGCAGTACGCCTGAAAACTTTTTTATTTCTTTTATGAAATGGCTTTGGTCTGTGAAGTGCGATTCAGGAAAAAGTTTGCCTTGCGCAAGGTGTTCCAGCGATGCTCTGAACCGTAAAATATTGCAATATGCTTTTAATGAAAGCCCGAATTGCTGATTAAAATAACGATTGATTTGCCGGCTGCTCCAATACACACTTTCAGAAAGTTCTTTTACGGTTAATAAACCTTTTAACGAATAAATAAGATGAAAAAGTTTTTGTTTTCTGTTGTCAGTTTCTTTTGGTAAAAGCGATTGAATCTTTAGGGTAGCTTTTTTACAAAAAAGTTCAAAGCTTTGCAAATCGGTTATATTAAAATTCCAAAAGTCATCAGGCAAATGTTCTGCATAGTTCAACAAATTAGAAATGCTGTTATGAAAAACATATTCTGCTGCAGGCAGTTTAAAACTTATGGCAAACATAAGTGTTTTAGCTTTCAGCATTACCTGCTCAGGATATGTTTCAAGACCTGAGCGTGTAATATGAAAAGGCTCTGTTGCAGATTGAGAGAAAGTTAAATCAATTCGTCCGTCTGGTAAAACAACAATTTCTTTATCGCCGTCAGATTGGTTATACAATAGCCAAAAACTTTCTACAAAGTCAGCAAGTGACTCATCGGGTTTGATAAGTTTAAAGTCCAGGTCATTGTGCATTGTTTTCTGTCCATTGGTAATATATCACTCTAAAATGACGCCAAATGATTAGGTGTTGATGATATAGAAGATTGTATTATTTTAATACTTCAGCTATAGTCTTGCCAATGTCAGCAGGGCTGGCAACAACATGCACACCACATTCACTCATAATTTTCATTTTGGCAGCTGCGGTATCATCCGCACCGCCAATGATCGCACCGGCATGTCCCATTCTTCTTCCCGCAGGCGCAGTTTGCCCGGCTATAAAACCTACAACAGGTTTGCGGTTATTTTCTTTTATGTAACGGGCAGCTTCTGCTTCCATGCCGCCACCAATTTCACCAATCATAACAATACCATCAGTGGCATCATCATTCATAAATAATTCAACTGCTTCTTTTGTTGTTGTACCGATGATAGGGTCACCGCCAATACCAATAGCAGTGCTTATTCCCAGCCCGGCTTTTACAACCTGGTCAGCAGCTTCATACGTAAGCGTACCTGATTTTGAAACAATACCAATACGGCCTTTTTTAAAAATGAAGCCCGGCATTATACCTACTTTACTTTCTTCTGCTGTAATAACACCGGGACAATTTGGGCCGATTAATCTTGATGATTTTCCTTGCAGATAATTTTTCACTTTCACCATATCCTGAACGGGAATGCCTTCTGTTATACAAACGATTAAAGCAATTCCGGCATCTGCACTTTCCATAATTGCATCAGCAGCGAATGCAGGCGGAACGAATATGATGCTTACATTAGCGTTGGTTGTTTTTACGGCATCTGCAACAGTATTAAAAACAGGTTTGTCAAGATGCATATTACCACCTTTACCTGGGGTAACACCACCAACAACATTAGTCCCATATTCAATCATCTGACTGGCATGAAATGTTCCTTCCGTACCGGTAAAGCCCTGTACAATTACTTTTGAATTTTTATTCAGCAAAACACTCATCAGAATTATTTTAAATGAAGTTGCGCAAAAATAGGAGTTAGTTACATACAAGGTTGTTTGTTGATATTAACTGTGAAAGAATTTGTTTAACGATCATCATTTAGTATGCTTACACAAAATTCAGTGTGTCAACACTTAAATTTTTCTTGGTAATAGTTATTGTTATAAATGATTTGCAAACCTGTTTGTTTTATAAGAAAATAATCTGAAATTTTTTAGCAATAAACTTATTAATTAATAAAATGAATTAAAAATTCATGACGCGATATAACAGTTTAAGACTATACTTTTACATCATTGCATTAGAAAACATAACGAATGCAGATTATACTCGGAATTATATTTCACTTCATCGGCGGCTTTGCTTCAGGTAGTTTTTATGTGCCGTACAAAAAAGTAAAAGGCTGGCATTGGGAAAATTACTGGATCATTGGCGGTTTATTTTCATGGCTCATTATTCCGCCACTTGCAGCCTGGTTAACCATTCCAGATTTTAATGAAATCATTGCACAAACATCAGCTGCAACGCTTGGCTGGACGTACTTTTGGGGTTTGCTTTGGGGCATCGGCGGATTAACTTACGGTTTAGGCATGCGTTATCTTGGAATGAGTTTAGGCAACTCTGTGCTGCTTGGCTTTACATCGGCTTTTGGTGCGCTGGTCCCATCAATTTATTACAACTTTCATCCGGCTGCAGGTAAAACAACTTTTAATGATTTAATACATACGTCGTGGGGGCAAATTGTGCTTACAGGTATTATTATTTGCTTGATAGGAATATTCATTTGTGGCAGGGCAGGTATATTAAAAGAAAAAGAATTAAGTGATGAAAAAAAGAAAGAAAGCATTAAAGAATTTGACCTTGTAAAAGGTTTAATTGTTTGCACTATTTCCGGTATTCTCAGCGCATGTTTTAATTATGGAATTGAAGCAGGCACACCTATGGCTGGAGTTGCCAATAATTTATGGAAGGCACAACATCCGCAGGCAACAACAGAATTTTTATTTCAAAACAATGTTATTTATATCGTGTTGTTATGGGGTGGGTTAACAACCAATTTTATCTGGTGCATGTTTTTAAATGCACGCAATAAAACGTTTAAAGATTATACTAATAAACAAACGCCTCTGGCAAGAAATTATTTATTCGCAGCTATGGCGGGCACAATTTGGTTCTTACAATTTTTCTTTTATGGCATGGGTGAAAGCAGGCTTGGCAACGGCGCCAGCAGTTGGATATTGCACATGGCATTTATTATATTGGTGGCAAATCTTTGGGGCGTTGCATTAAAAGAATGGAAAGGTGTTAGCAGAAAAACAGCAGCCACAATTACTGTTGGTATAATAGCCATATTTATTTCAGTTGTGTTGGTGGGCTATGGTAATGCATTGAAGTGATGTGTGAACCGGGATTTGCTTTGTGAAGTCTTAAGACTTCGCAGAATTATACGCAAAGTTTCTGACTTTAATTAATGGTAATTAAACTATATAACTAAATGATAAATGAGTTTGAAAAATCTTCACTATACCAGGCTGCAGATTTTAAGCATGTAAGTTATTTATGGAATGATGAAGAAGCATTAAAACTTGCAGGCGATGAAGTAGCATTATTGGTGTATCGTTCTAATTTATTAGGCGCAGATTTACGATTGACAAATTATGGCGGTGGTAATACCTCATGTAAAGTAATGGCTAAAAACCCACTTACAAATAAAGATGTTGAAGTAATGTATGTTAAAGGCAGTGGTGGTGATTTGGGAACAATGAAACGCAGCGGTCTTGCGGCATTGTATGTTGACCGTTTACGCAGCTTAAAAAACATTTACTGGCGCATTGAACATGAAGACGAAATGGTAGAATTATTTAATCATTGTATTTATGATTTGAATTCAAAAGCACCATCAATTGATACGCCATTACATGGTTTTCTTCCGTTTAAACATATTGACCATTTACACCCTGATGCAGCTATTGCTATTGCTGCCGCAAAAAATGGTGAGCGTATTACAAAAGAATTATTTAACGGAACTATTGGTTGGGTAAAATGGCAAAAGCCCGGCTTTGAATTAGGCTTGATGTTGAAGAAATGTTTGGATGAAAACCCCGGTATTCGCGGTATAATGTTGGGGTCGCATGGTTTGTTTACCTGGGGTGATACTTCATACGAAGGTTATATTAACACACTTAATGTAATTGAACGATGTGCGCAATATCTCGAAGATAATTATTGTAAAAAAAGAGAAACATTTGGTGGACAAAAAGTTCGATCATTACCTACAGAAGAAAGGCATGCTAAAGCAGCATCTCTTGCACCAACATTAAGAGGCTTCTGTTCATCCAACCAAAAAATGATTGGTCATTTTACTGACGATGATCGTGTTCTTGAGTTCATCAACTCAAATGATTTAGAAAGATTAGCGCCGATGGGTACAAGTTGCCCTGATCATTTTCTTCGTACAAAAATTTCTCCGCTTGTTCTAAACTTAACCGCTGATGAAGATGTAAACAATACAGATGCCATCAAACAAAAACTACAGTTACAGTTTTTAGATTACAGAAAGATGTATGCAGATTATTATAGCACCTATAAACATCCAAACAGTCCGGCAATGCGTGATGCAAACCCAGTAGTGATTTTATATCCTGGTATTGGCGTATTCACTTTTTCTAAAGACAAACAAACAGCAAGAGTGGCAGCAGAGTTTTATATCAATGCTATAAATGTAATGAAAGGCGCAGAAGCCATTTCAGAATATACATCGTTACCAAGACAGGAAGCATTCAATATAGAATATTGGTTGTTGGAAGAAGCTAAGTTGCAACGCATGCCGACACTAAAATCTTTAAGCGGTCGCATAGCGCTGATTACTGGAAGTGCCGGTGGTATTGGTAAAGCTGTTGCAAAAAAGTTTGCAGAAGAAGGTGCCTGCATTATAATAAATGATATTAATGAAGAACGCATGCAACATGCGATGGAAGAATTTAAACAGCAGTTTGGAATGGATGTGGCTGCATCAACATTGCTTGATGTTACTAATAATGAAAGCATTGAAAAAGCTTTTGCCAATGCCGTGCTTGCGTTTGGCGGTGTTGATATTATTGTAAATAATGCCGGCATCAGTATTTCAAAATCAATCACCGATCATTCAATTGAAGATTGGGACAAGCTCTATAATATTTTAGTGAAGGGACAATTTCTTGTTTCAAAGAACGGTATTGAAATAATGCGCAAACAAAATATTGGCGGTGATATAGTAAATATTGTTTCAAAAAATTCTGTTGTTGCCGGTCCGAACAATGCCGGTTATGGAAGCGCAAAAGCAGCGCAGGCACACCTTACAAGATTACTGGCAGCAGAACTTGGTGCAGATAAGATTCGTGTAAACATAGTTAATCCTGATGCTGTTATTACAGATAGCAACATCTGGGCAGGCGGCTGGGCAGAAGGCAGAGCAAAAGCCTATGGCATTAAAGTAGAAGAGTTGCCTGCTTATTATGCAAAGCGCACCTTATTGAATGAAACTATTTTGCCTGATGATATTGCTAATGCCTGTTATGCTTTTGTTGGTGGCTTGCTGAATAAGTCAACCGGTAATACTTTGAATGTTGATGGTGGTGTAGCGGCGGGGTTTTTAAGATAATTATTATTTGTAAGATTGCATTCTGTTTTAGTAAATTAATTACTTAATAAAGCTATATGAAACGATGTTTTAATTTGAAGAATTGGTGTTTTCAACTCAACACTAATTTTAAAAACAAAAATGCCATCTTATTAACCTTTATAAGTTTTTTATTTCTAACAAAACTTTCTGCGCAAGACAATAAGTTAACTGTCAACTGGGATTCTGTAATTGCTGTATCAAAAACAACGGCAACATTACAGGTTGTTGAAAATCCTGCTGTGCGGCCATCATCATCCATACATGAAAGCCTATTTAAAGCACTAAAAGATTTGGGTGCAGATTATGTACGGTATGTGCCGTGGTGCCCTTATCCAAAGATGGCTGTTGCAGAATTAAAACGGCCAACAAAAACAGAAACGTTTTGGGACTTTACGTACCTGGACAGTACGATGGAAGCGTTTATGAATGCAACGGTCGGGCATAGTGTAGTTATTAATTTTAGCACAACACCATCGTGGATGTGGAATATAAATTATGATATGCCATATCCTCAAAATCCTTACGAGGTTTTCTGGGCGTATAATGATGGCTTTGTTTTGCGTGATACAACGATGAAGGAACTGGCAGCTTATTATGCAAGGTTATTTAGCTGGTACACCAAAGGCGGTTTTACTGATGAATTAGGAAAGTTTCATCAATCAAACCATCATTATAAAATTGATTATTGGGAAGTGTTGAATGAGCCTGATCTTGAACACAACATTCCTGTTGAGATGTACACTAAGATGTATGATGCCATTGTTGATGAATTGAAAAAAATTTCTCCAACAACAAAATTCATTGGTATATCACTTGCTTTTAATGCAAGGCCTGAATATTTCGAATACTTTCTTAATGCAAAAAATCATAAACCAGGTATTCCTTTAAATGGCATTTCTTATCATTTTTATGGAACTCCATCTTTTGCTACACAAACGCTGCAAGAGTATCAATATACTTTCTTTGATAAGACTAATGCGTTTCTTGAAAAAGTAAAATTTATAGAAAGCATCCGCAAAAGATTATCACCTGAAACCATTACTACCATTAATGAAATAGGTACTATCATTGGCTCCAATATGGGCGATGATATTCCAAAGGACTACTGGAATTTGTCGGGTGCTATGTATGCAGATATTTATCTTGAGCTAACAAAGATGGGGATTGATGTTGCCGGTGAATCGCAGTTGGTTGGTTATCCAACGCAGTTTCCTGATGTAAGTATGATGAACTGGAATAACGGTAAACCTAATTCGCGTTACTGGATATTGAAATTGATAAAAGACAACTTTAATCCGGGTGATAGATTAGTTGGTACAAGTTTGAATGGTGCTGATATCATTGCGCAGGCTTTTGTTACATCAACAGGTAAAAAAATATTTTTCATCAACCCACATAATAAAAATACAACAGTTAGTTTGCCTGTGGAAACAAAAGATGCTATCATAAATTATGTTGATGTAAGCACCGGTGAAAATCCTGCTGCGCAAATGAAGGTTAAAGACACAACAGTTACACTAAAACCTTTTGCCGTAGCGGTTTTGAAGCTGCAATAAATTGATTACAAATTAAGTAACATGCAACGTGTGGCTTATAAAATGAAACTTATCAAAGGCTTTGAAGCCGAATACAAAAATCGCCATGACGCTTTGTGGCCTGAGTTATATGAGTTGCTGAAACAAACAGGCATACAGGATTATTCAATTTTTCTTGATAGCGAAACAAGCTGTTTGTTTGCTTATTTATTAATTGATGATAAAGAAAAGTTAAGCACATTAACTTCCAAAGGTATAATGAAAAAATGGTGGCTTTACATGAGAGACATCATGGAAACAAATGAAGATAACTCACCGGTAAGTGTACAATTAGAAGAAGTATTTTATTTACTTTAAACAAATCTTGTATTTTAAATAACAGCTAATGCAAATTGAAAAATATAGGATTGATGAACATAATCACTCTTTAAAAAAAGAACATCAGCGCAGGTTTGAATTCATTGCTGCTGATATAAAAAATGTTGATGATGTCATTCAAAAATTAATCGCATTCCAGGTTGCTATTCCTTCATGGGCGCTGGGAACCGGAGGTACACGCTTCGCAAGATTTGGAGGTGGCGGTGAGCCACGCAATCTGGAAGAAAAGATTGAAGACATTGGATTGTTGCATGCATTAAACAAATCAGGCAGCGCCATCTCTTTGCACATTCCGTGGGATATTCCGGAGAACCCTTCACACATAAAGGCATTAGCTGCTCAAAATGGTTTAAAGTTTGATGCGATGAATTCAAACACGTTTCAGGATCAATCCGGACAGGAATTAAGTTACAAGTTTGGTTCAATGCAACACGTTAATAAAGACGTTCGCAAGCAAGCCATTGAACATAATATTGAAGTAATAAAATATGGAATTGAGCTTGGCTCAAATGCGCTCACAGTGTGGCTTTCAGACGGTTCATGTTTTCCCGGCCAATTAAATTTCAGGAAAGCATTTCAAAATACTTTAGAGAGTTTGCAGGAAGTATATACAGAATTACCTGACGATTGGAAAATGTTTGTTGAATACAAAGCTTATGAACCTAATTTTTATTCAACAACCGTTGGCGATTGGGGCCAATCATTGTTGTATGCAAATAAGCTTGGTAACAAAGCATATACATTGGTTGACCTTGGCCATCATTTACCAAATGCAAACATTGAACAAATTGTTTCATTGCTATTAATGGAGGAAAAGCTTGGAGGCTTTCATTTTAATGACAGTAAATATGGCGATGATGATTTAACTGTTGGAAGCATAAAACCATATCAACTGTTTTTAATTTTTAATGAACTTGTGGAAGGTATGGATGCAAAAGGCATGAATCATGCAACTGACTTAGGATGGATGATAGATGCAAGTCATAATGTAAAAGATCCGTTGGAAGATTTATTGCAATCTGTTGAAGCAACTATGATAACGTATGCACAGGCTTTATTAGTAGATAGAAAAAAATTAACTGAAGCTCAAAACAGAAATGATATTGTAACAGCGCAGGAAATTTTACAACAGGCTTTTCGTACAGATGTTCGTGCATTGATTGCAGAAGCAAGATTAAGAAGTGGTGGTGCATTAAATCCTTTATCAGTTTATCGTATAGAAAAAATAAGGGAAAATTTAATTAAGCAAAGAGGTAGTAAAACTATCGCAACGGGATTATAATAAACACTGAATTATATTTGATAAGTTATCTTTTTAAGCATACAAATCTTTAATCTTCCAATCCTGGTTCAGACAAATTGACCAAACAAAATGCCATACTCATCTTTGATATAGGTAAAACAAATAAAAAAATTATACTGTTTAATGAACAGTATAATGTTATACATGAAGAATCAACGCAGCTTAATGAAACAATTGATGAAGATGGTTTTCCATGTGACGATGTAAATGCCCTTACAAACTGGATTCAACAAAAGTATTCAGGAATATTATTGAGAAAAGATGTTGATGTTAAAGCAGTAAACTTTTCTGCTTATGGTGCCAGCATGGTTTATGTTAATGATGCAAAAAAACCAGTTACGCCGTTATATAATTATCTCAAACCCTATCCTAAAAAATTAAAGCAACAATTTTATAATACTTATGGCAGTGAAAGCTTGCTTGCAAAACAAACTGCATCACCTGTATCCGGCAGTTTAAATTCAGGGTTACAATTATATCGCCTGAAATATGAACATCCGGAAGTGTATGAGCAAATAAAACATGCACTGCATCTTCCTCAATATTTAAGCTGTGTTATTTCTTCAAAGCCCGCTGCTGATATTACAAGTATCGGATGTCATACACATCTTTGGGATTTTCAAAAAAATAAATATCATGATTGGGTTTATAAAGAAGCATTTAATAAAAAGTTTCCGCCTATTTATAAAAGTGATAAACCTATCAGTATTATAATTCGCGGTAAAAAAATTTCCGTTGGAATTGGTTTGCACGATAGCTCCTCTGCACTGATTCCATATCTTAAATCTTTTATCGAGCCATTTGTTTTACTATCAACAGGTACGTGGTGTATAAGCCTGAATCCTTTTAATCATAGCGCATTAACAAATGATGAATTGAATAATGATTGCCTGTGTTATCTGAGTTATGACGGGAAGCCGGTTAAAGCTTCAAGATTGTTTGCAGGTTACCAACATGAGCAACAGGTTAAACGGTTGGCAGATTATTTTCATAACCCTATTCATTATTATAATACGATTAAATATGACGCGGCGATTTTAAAAAAGTTGCAACGTATGAAGACAAACGAAAAAACAAATAGTTCAACAGCAATAATTCAGCAATCTTCTTTTGAGAGACATGAATTAGCAAATTTTGAAACCAGTGAAGAAGCTTATCATCAACTTGTTCTTGACATCATGCTGCAACAAATAAGATCTGTAAAACTCGTTTTGCAAGGTGCGCCTGTTAAAAAAATATTTGTTGATGGCGGGTTTACTAATAATGCTGTTTATATGAATTTGCTCGCCACTGCATTTCCTTACATAGAAGTCTTTGCAGCCAATACTCCTCAGGCTTCAGCGCTGGGTGCAGCGATTGTAATGCATGATCATTGGAACAGCGTTTCATTACCAGAAAACTTAATACAATTAAAACATTTTAAAGCGACAAAAAATGTCCTGTTATGAAGTCAAATGAAAAGTCAGAATGTAATAACATATAAAACAAAAGTAGGTGAACAATAATGTTCGCATGCTTTTCAAAAAAAATTTGTGACCCGGATTGGATTTGAAACTTATTACTGAAACTCAATGCTGCTAAAGATTTCATCATATTTAATGTTCAATTGTGACCCACTTGGAGACCATTTTGTTTAACAAAGTAAAGTTACCGATTATCGCCTACAATCTAAATTTTTCATATCAACAGATTAAAAATCTTTGAAGAATGAAAGGCCTTAACTATTTGCAATCAACGAAAAATCGTAAATTAATTAGTGATTAAAAAACCTGGTGAGTGTATACATAATCTCAGAGCTATTTTTTCCTGATACAGAAAACAATCCCGTGTGGTTTATTGATAAAGCAACGTTAATTGGAAGATCAGTTAGTAATAGGGATTGTTTATTTATATCAAGATTAATACTGTAAATGAAATAACACATTCAAATTTCTCTGTACCTTATAACTATATAAAGGAAACGTTATTAAAAGGATTGGATATAGATTCTAAAGCAGGAGGTGTTATGTAAGCGTCCCTTTTATTTCGGTCAGTTCAAAAATAGAATTTTCTAAGGTCATCATTTATGTTTCAAGTACTTTATCCACTAACCGGCTCTCTTTAATTTGTGATTGATTTCCGTTCGCCGTTTGTGGATAAAGCTTCAGTTCATATTTTCAGCTTTAGTGCATTGTTCAGCATACTTTACCGGTG
>CAHJWK010000041.1 GCA_903642275.1 Chitinophagaceae bacterium | reverse complement strand
ATCAGTTCCCACACCGAGACGCGGATCGGGAGCACCGGTATTATCAGGGGTCCAGGGATTCAGGTCTTTCCTAAAATTATCCAGGTTGGTATAACTGTCCAGTACACGGCGCACATCGTCATAAATCTTGTAACCGAATACACCAACAAATTGAATATTTATAGAAAGATTTCTGTAGGTACCATTAAATTGTAAACCGCCTTGAAAAGTTGGCCATGGAGAGCCCGCAAAAGTGCGATCATCATTATTAATTTGTCCATCTCCGTTTAAATCAACAAATTTTATATCTCCTGGTTTAGCATCAGGTTGTATTTTACCCCCATTTTTATCTACATAACTATCTATTTGTTCCTGGCTTTGAAAAATACCCGCTGTTTTAATTACATACCAGGATGACATTGCATGACCAACTTCAGAACGCACAAAACTTGCAGGTTCAATGTAATTAATACCAGCACCCTGAAGACCTACACTAACAACCCTGTTTTGAATCGTAGTACCATTAACGGATACATCCCATTTAAACGGACGGGTATTATCTTTATAAGTAACAGCTAATTCAATTCCTCTATTACGGATAGAGCCTGCATTTTCTGTGATAAAGGTGTTATAATCACCATTATCATTACCAAGAAAAAAGGGAAGCGGCACATTTACCAGCACACCCTTAGAAACGTTATTATATACATCAGCTGTTATTAATATCCGATTGTTTAAAATTGATGCATCAAAACCAATATTGGTTTCATTACGCTGTTCCCAGCGTAGATTAGGGTTACTGATAATAGTTTGTGACTCGCCTAAAACAGGTGTTTGACTTTGGCCATATACAGCACGCTGATTTTGATTAATGTAACCTACAGTTGGCCAAGATCCTGCTAAATCCTGCAATGCACTGCTGATTCCTAACTGGCCATATGATCCACGTATCTTAAAGTCATTAATCCAGCTTACATTAAAAAACTTTTCTTTACTGATTCTCCATGAACCTGCAACTGAGTAAAAATCACCTGTACGATAATTTTGACCAAAGCGGGAATCTTGGTCAATTCTGCCTGATGCTGTTATAAGATACCGGTCTTTGTAAGTATAATTTATTCTTCCTAAATAACCCTGCAAGCGATAAAACAAAGATACGCCCCCATCTGCTGAAGGTAGTCCCTGGGCTGAACCAATTGTTGAAAAGGTATTACTACCTATTGTAGTAAGATTTATTCTGCCTGCATTTGTGTACTCTCGTTTTTCCTGCTGATAAGAATACCCCACTACACCATTAATCGCATGGTCACCAAAAGTTTTATTAAAGTTGAGTGTGTGCTCTAACAAAAAGTTGGTGAAAGTGCTTCGTTCATTATAAATTCCGGTTGCAGGAAGATCCTGATTGTAATGCCATATACCTGAATCACGCTGCTCACTGCTGTAATCAAAACTTGCTTCAACACCGGCGTTAAAACGGTACGAAAGCCAATCAGTAAACTTTAAATCTGCATATCCATTACCCACTATTTTAGCATAATTATAATGCTGGTGATCTAACGCATCATTTGCGACATAATTACTAGAATATTGAGAAATGTCATTGCTGCCAAAACCCCAGCCTTCCTGATTGCTAACAGCGTTTATATAATCATTGCTTTGCACTGCTATTATGGGAGATGATGTAGCACCTTCATAAAATGCATTAACACCTCCGCCAGGGTTATTTCCGTCAGTGTTGCTTAACAATATATTTTCACCAACTGTCAGGCGGCCTTTCCTTGCTTCTGTATTTATACGTAAGCTTGCACGCTCAAAATTATTGCCTATTAATACACCTTGATTTTTGAAATAACTTCCGGATATTAAATAAGTACCGTTTTGTGAGCCACCAGATATTCCCAGATTATAATCCTGTGTATTTCCTGTACGAAAAAATTCATTCTGCCAGTCAGTATTTATAGTAGGGTTATCTAATTGCGCTGCAACACCTACAGGCAAGGCAGCATTGCTGTTGGAGTACTGAGTCTTTAATGTTTGCAGGTATTGCGGTGCGTCCATCACATCCCATTTTTGAGGTATTTGTTGTATTCCATACTTCGCAGAAAAACTAATACGGCTTGGGCCAGGTTTACCTTTTTTAGTAGTAATAATAATAACGCCGTTGGCAGCCCGTGAACCATAAATAGCAGCAGCAGAAGCGTCTTTCAAAATCTGAATAGTGGCAATATCATTAGTATTGACTGTTGAGTTTGCGTCAGCAATCATACCGTCAATTACATAAAGCGGGTCAGAGTTTGCAAAACTGGCAACTCCACGAATTTCTATTCTTGCGTTTTCGCCGGGTGCACCACTTGTTCTTACTGTTACACCGGGTGTCTGGCCCTGTAACTGCTCAGCAACCGAATTACCAACAATTCTATTTGAATTCCCTGTATTAACAACAGAAGTGGCACCTGTTAAATCCCGTCGCCTCACTGTTTGATAACCAATTACTACTACATCATTCAAAGTAGAATCCGTAGTGTTAACCATTAATACATTAATATTAGTTTGATTGCCTACAGCAATTGTTTGTTCCTGATACCCGATAGAACGAAACACAAGCACATTACTACTAGCAGCTTCAATACTAAATCTGCCGGCATTATCTGTTGACACACCTTTTGTAGTGCTTTGTATTAATACAGATACGCCGGGTAAGGGCTGATTGTTATTACCGGTAACACTACCTGAAATTGTTCTTTGTTGTGCAAAAGGGTGTAGTGAACACGCAGTAAACAATATTACTGTAATAATTCTGGCAATAACCGAGTAATGAGAAAAATTAAACTTTCCCGGGGGTAAGCAATGGTTCATACGTATCGTTTTTTGTGATTAAGAATAGTTGCAATCGTTTTAAAAAGACAAATTAAACAAGTAAATTGATGCGTATCTTATTTAATAAAATAAATTTAATTGTAATTCTTACAATTATTATCATGCTGTTGAAATGTTCTCAAAGTTTTTACTCATCGCTGCCTGTTTCATTTGCATAGCTGTTGTATGACCAACATATTTTTCAATTCTTTTTTCAACAATAACAATTACGGGCGTTAGTATTATTGCCACTATAAATTTATAAATGTAATTCATAGTGCCAACTGCAAACACTAATGGCCAACTCCAGTTGCTGCCAAATTTAAATGCAATAATTAGCACAATGTAACTATCAACCAACTGAGAAACCAATGTTGAGCCTGTTGAACGCAGCCACATATATTTTTCACCGGTTCTTTTTTTTATGCGGTGAAAGACAGTTACATCAATCACCTGGCTTACAAGAAACGCGATAAGGCTGCCAAGTATAATCCACATGCCTTGCCCGAAAATACCATTGTAAGCAGTTTGCATATTATTAATGCCTTTACTTTGATTGGTGGTTATCCAAAAATCTGCAGGTGGAATTTTGATGCTTCCGTAAAACATAACAAATGCGTACGCAATTAAAATAACTGCTGTATAACTTATTCTGCGTACGGCTTTTGGTCCGTAAAATTCATTTACAATATCTGTCATAACAAATTCTAATGGCCATAATAAAACGCCGCATGTAAGATTGAATGATAAACCGCTTTCGCCAAATAATGTAAAACTTGAAGGCGTAAGACCAAACAGTTTTTCAAGTGAAAAAATCTTAGTGCCGATGCATTCTGCAATCAGCGCATTGGCTACAAAAAAAGCAGTAAAGCCAAGAAAGAGTTTAGTTGACTTATCTTTTAAAATTTTATCAATCATGAAATGAAGAAATAAAAAATTTCACATGCAAAGAAAAAAATGTTTGCAGCGATAAGCCACAAACGAATGCTTTGGACGCTGTTCTTTTTTAATACTGCAATCAATGTAAGAATAACACATACCATATTAATGAATGGCGAAAATATCCAACCAAGCAACGTTGCAATTTCTATAATTGGTTGCGGTAAAAATTTTTCTGCATGTGTGTAACGTATCATTAAACAAACTCCAAAAAATATGTTACAGATAAATGCAACACAATGCAAAAAACGCAGCCTGTTCATTTTTTGTTTAACCTGCTCCATTAATAGTTACAAATAAGATGCGAAATAACAAATGAGAAAGTTATTGCTGGTGCAAAATAGTTGCTGAAATAATTTTATCTAATCCCGGGAAATTTTTTTCAAGATATGCGTTGCCTTTTATGTAAATAGAATCCTGGTGATTGAATGTAATGTCATCTCCATATTGAGAATTGAATTTTCTTACTACGTCCATGCCTTTAACAACTTTAGCTACTGGCGGATAGCCGTAACCAAGAGCTGTATCCAACTTCAGGTTGTTTCGCATATTGATAAATATCTGTGCTGAACGTGTGTTGGCGCCGCCGCTTGCAAAAGATACAACGCTGTCTGTGTTGCTTCCAATTACAGGTTCATCAGGCAGGTTATGATTATCCCAGAAAGAGTTTATTGTACTGTCATTATTAATGCCGAACTGTACATATTTTATTGTGGCTCGGAAAATAATGTCATTATCAAAACAACCTGTGCTTATAAGCTGGTACAACCGGTCAGCAGCTTTTGGCGACCATGATTTATATACTTCTATAATAAAATTTCCTTGTGTTGTTTTAAATTCTGCTTTAAAAGTTGCCGGCGCCTGCATCTTTAAAATTTGAGCAGAATCTTTTAGCAGCTGAGCATTTAAATTTTCAATACAAAAAAGAAAAATTAATAAAACACAAACCTTCCGCATCATTATTAAATTAAATTTTGCTTAAGGAATATTTAACGGCAACGCATTAATAATTCACTTTTATCTCTTTCATTTTTGTTGGAAGCCAAACCTGCATTTCATTTTTACCACGATTGCACCATGTATAATATGGAATGGCTGTTATTGTTTTTTCAGTTGATTGTAATGCACTTCCATCAGCAGAGGGTTGTATGTTAACTGCTTTTGTTTGCAATGCAACAACATCTTCATTCAACACTTTGTAATTGATTGTTTGTACAGGTTCATTTTGTTTAAGCACAATGTTCCATGCTTCATTATTATTATCTGCGCCTTCAACACAATACACTATTGGTCCACGCTGAAAAGCAATGCGGTCATTATCATACAACACTTCTTTCTTTGAACTTACTTCCAGCACCGGCATTTCATATTCAAAACTTATAACATCACCTTTCTTCCATGTGTTGTTAATAATTGCATAACCATTTTGCTGTTTAAAATCAATTGTTTTTCCATTCACAAAAAATTGCAATGTTTGCTTTGTTCCGTTCTTTACAAAGTATAAACTGCCATCAACAATATCATTTTGCGTCCATCCGGGAATGCGAACATATACAGGAAACGCAGTTGACTTTTCGAGATTGATATTGATGCTTACTTTGCCATTCCAGGGATAATTGGTTTGCATATTTACATCAACGTTGGTATTATTTATCTTGACTGATGTGTTGCTGCCGACAAAAAGATTTATCCAAAAACTGTTATTATTCGCACCATAAATATAACCGCCGATGCCTGCAATAAGCCTTGAAATATTTGCAGGGCAACATGCCGTACCGAACCATTTGCTGCGCTCATCATCACCATTCGATGCAAGCGGGTTACCATAAAAAAATAAGTCACCGCTTAAGCTTAAACCATCAAGCGCACCATTATATAAACTGCGTTCAAGTACATCCATATATTTTACATCGCCGGTAAGCGCAGCCATTCTTTCGTTCCATAAAACCATTCCCACAGATGCACATGTTTCGCAATATGCATCTTTGTTGGGCAGGTCAAAATCTTTTGAAAAGCCTTCATTATCGCCGCTGCTGCCAATGCCACCGGTTAAGTACATATTTCGATGTACAACATCCTGCCAAACATTTTTCATCGCATGCATATAGCCAGTATCGCCTGATGCAACAGCAACATCTGCAGTGCCACTATATAAATACATGGCACGCACTGCATGACCTGTGATTTGTGTTTGATCTTTGACCGGCTCAACATCCTGCCAGTATTGTGGCGTAAACCATGTTGTGCCATATTGATAAATATGTTTGCCGCGTTGATTGATATACCAGTTCGCCAGCTTTAAGTAATTCTCATTGCCGGTTGTATTATACAATTTCATTAAACCAATTTCAATTTCTTCATGCCCGCTGAACCATTGCCTGTTGTTGATGCGCATCGTAGTATCAATATGATTGGCGAGACGAATTGCAACATCTAACAATTGTTTTTTGCCGGTTGCTTCATAGTATGCAACGGCAGCTTCCATTAAATGACCTGCATTATAATCTTCATGTTTTTCAAGTTCTGTCCAACGTTTTGAAATATCGCCTAATTCATAATAAGTGTCAAGATAACCATCCGGCATTTGCGCTGCGGCTACATAACTTATCCATCTGTCTGCTGTGTTTTCAATAGAAGTATCAGGATGATTTTTTAATGAATAACCCATTGCTTCAAGTACTTTGTAAACATCGCTGTCATCATAATAAATTCCTATGAACTTTCCTGAATGTTTTGCTGCATTGATGAAGTTTTGAATGCGTGGTGTAGCAATTTCAGTTTGGTAAATGCAAGCTTGTAAAGATTTTGTTGCCCCAAGATCAATTTTTGGTTTCCAGAAATGATCCGTTACTTCAACATGTTAAAAATCAACTGGTGTAAAATATTTTACAGGTTGCTGTTGCGCATCAAGCTTAAATTTTAAAAGAAACAATATTGCAAAAAACCAACTTACTATTTTCATAATTATAAAAAAATTGAAATGAAAATAGTATAAATGTAAATACAAACAAGTGGGTTTTGACTCACTGTTTTTTAAGCAACGTATATATGCAATAAATTAATGTTCAGTTCGCTATCGCAAAATCCTGCTTCAACTGCAACGTGCAGGCATGAATGACTTTCACTACGTCTTCCACATCTTTGTTTAATGATTGAGGTGCAGGTACAGTTATACCTTTGGCTTCTACTTCTTTAAATAAAGTTTTGCCTTCAATCTCAAGATGCCTAATTAAATCTTTTAAAGAATCAATAGAAAAAAGATCAATACTGGCTTTCATTTTATGGGCATAAAAATGCAAATGATACCAGTCTTGTTTTTGAGATGCTTTTTTTAATTCTGTAGCCATCTCCGGCAGGTGTTCTACAAATAATTCCGCAATGTATTTTACAAAATCTGTATCGTTACCATGCGATCTTAAAATAGATTCGGTACTATATAGTTTTTCCATAGTTTGGTTTTTCATATTAGGCATCTAATTTTCTTTTGGATATTGTAAGCTGACGGCTGTTAATCATACGATAGATAGTGGATTTTCCTACATCAAGTTTGCCGGCAACTTTTAATACATCGTAGTCATATTCATCAAGATATTCCTGGATAAGTTTACGCATGTATTCTCTTAAAGTATAGTTTGTATTATTATATCCAATTGCTTTAATAGGTGTAAAATGAACCTGCAAATGCTCATCATTTATTTCTTCATCTTCAGACATAATGCAAGCCAGTTCTATTACAGATTTCAACTCACGTATGTTACCCGGAAATGAATGAGACATTAGTTTGTGTTTGCCTTCAATAGACAGATGTTTTTTCCCGAGCTTATTTTCTTTACAAAAATGATCAATAAAATATTTTGCTATCAACAGAATGTCATTATCTCTTTCTCTTAATGCAGGTAAAGCAATTGGTAAACCAAGCAAACGGTAATACAAATCTTCTCTAAAATTTCCCTTCACGATTTCATCTTTTAAATTCCTGTGCGTGGCGACAATTATACGTGCATTCACTTTTATTATTTCATTACTGCCAATGCGTGTAACTTCTTTTTCCTGTAATACGCGTAATATCTTTGCCTGTATGCTCAAATCCATTTCTCCAATCTCATCGAGAAACAACGTACCATTATGCGCTTCTTCAAATTTACCTAAGCGCCTGTTTACTGCACCGGTAAAAGCGCCTTTTTCATGTCCGAATAATTCACTTTCCAATAAATCTCTTGGTATCGCTGCAACATTAACAGGCACAAAATTATTTTTCTTCCTGTCTGAATTAAAATGAATTGATTTGGCAACCAACTCTTTGCCGGTGCCGGTTTCACCTGTTATTGATACAGTAATGTTGGCAGATGCTGCCTTCGCCATTAAGTTAAAAGTTCTTTTAATAGGGTTGCTATTGCCAATAATGATATTATTAAAATCATATTTTTTTGCAACTTCTGTTTTTAAAGATTCAACTTCTTTTTTAAGTTCAATTGTTTCGCGAAGGTTTTGAATTACCATCCACAAGCGCTGCTTGGCATCTTCATCTTTTACAATATAATCATGAGCACCTTTTTTAAAAAGGTCAATAGCAACTTTTATATCTTCCTGGCCGGAAATAATAATTACCTGTGTTTCGGGATTTTCCTGTCTTATAAATTCTAATAAGTCATCACCTTTAGAATCAGGCATTGAATAATCCAAAGTAATGATATCAGGATTTTCATATAAAGCAGTTTTAAGCGCCTTTGCTGAATGAAAACTTTTTACCTTATAATCAGGATTCAACGATAAATAATGAGCAATAGAAGAACTATAGGTTACATCATCATCAACCACATATATGCTTACGGTTTCTCTTAGCATATTCAGGATTTTATAAACGCAAGTTAATATTTATAAATTTCATACAATCATTATTTTTACTTAAACCTCTAATTTACCGCTTTTACTTTTTACATATAATACGTTGATGATTAAATTATTTTTACAGCATGAAAGTTACAGATGAAATGATTAGTCATCTTTCGCATCTTGCAAGGCTAAGTTTTTCTGATGAAGAGAAAATTGAGTTGAAGCGGGATCTTGAAAACATGATAAGCTTTGTTGAACAACTAAAAGAAGTGGATACTTCCAACATTGAACCTTTGTTACATATAACTGACGCAGTAAACGTGCTGCGCGATGACGAAGTTCATCATACCATAACAAAACAGGAGGCTTTAATAAACGCACCACAAACTGATCGCAATTTTTTTATTGTGCCTAAAGTAATTAAAAAAAATACAGAATAATTTAATTATTTATTATTTGCTATGCAGCCGGTTATAGAACTAAAACAAATAAGCAAAACCTACTTCATGGGTACCAATGCGCTTGAAGTATTAAAGAGCATTTCTTTGAATATTTTCAAGAATGAATATGTTGCGCTGATGGGCCCAAGCGGTAGTGGTAAAAGTACGTTGATGAATATTCTTGGTTGTCTTGATACACCTACCAGCGGCAATTATATATTAAACGGAAGTGATGTAAGTAAAATGGCTGATGATGCACTTGCAGAAGTGCGTAATAAAGAAATAGGTTTTGTATTTCAGCAGTTTAATTTATTGCCGAGATTAAGCGCTGCAGAAAATGTGGCCTTGCCGCTTATCTATGCCGGCATTAATAAAAAAGATAGAACAGAACGTGCAATGGAAGCACTTAAGAAAGTAGCGCTGGATGATCGCAGCCATCATAAGCCAAATGAATTAAGCGGAGGACAAATACAGCGCGTGGCCATTGCAAGAGCGCTGGTTAATAATCCTTCTATTTTACTTGCTGATGAACCAACGGGAAATCTTGATACAAAAACTTCTGTTGAAGTAATGGAAATTTTCAGCCTTCTGCAGTCAGCAGGTAACACAATTGTGCTTGTTACACATGAAGAAGATATTGCTGCTTATGCAAAACGCGTTGTGCGTATGCGTGATGGTGTCGTGGAAACAGATTCCGTTAAGCAATTACATACCGTTTAATAATTAAATTCTTTTTATTGTTGCCAGAAACTATTCTCCTGTTGGTTTATCCATTTAATTTTACTTTCAGTTACAAAGCTTAAATAATGTCAACAAAAATATATACAAAAACAGGTGATGGTGGTATGACTTCATTAATCGGCGGTACGAAAGTTTTTAAAAATGACATGCGCATTGAAGCTTACGGTACAGTTGATGAACTTAATTCACATCTTGGTTTGATTGCGGACTATACACCTGATGCACATCAGCGTGATATTATAAAACTTGCCCAGGACAGATTGTTTGTAATTGGTGCATCTTTAGCCTGCGACGTTGAAAAACAAACAGGAATGCACATTCCTGATTTAAAAGAAGAAGATGTGCGGATTCTTGAAAGTGAAATTGATGCTATGAATAATAAATTACCACCAATGAAACATTTTATTTTGCCTGGTGGTAATGCAGCAGTATCATCCACACACATCGCACGTTGTGTTTGCCGCCGTGCAGAAAGATTTTGCGTAAGTTTAAAACAACATGAAATTTTTATCGAATCTATCGTTATAAAATACCTTAACCGTTTAAGTGATTATTTATTTGTACTTGCCCGTTTTACGGCTCGGGAATTACATGTTGCGGAAGTTATATGGAAAGGCAGGTAACAATTAAATGGCATGATTCTTACTTGATAAATAAAAAAATATTATGAAAAAAGTTTCATTTCTTTTTTTAGCTGGTGCAGCAGCATTTGCTTATTACAAATATTCAAAATTTAGTGAGTCAGATAAGAAGGATTTGGCTGATAAAATTAAATCAAAAGGAAAAAAATTATATGATGATTATGTTCCTTCCAATCTTAAAAATACTGTAGAAAATTTAAACTAATTCCTCATAATTGTATGAAAGACTTTGAATCTTTTACAATAAAAGTATATGAGCGGTTTTACATTGTAAAACCACTTTGGAATGTGGATTATATACTATACGAAGTTTTTACAAACTGTGACAAGCTCTTTACTTTAAGAAAAACTAATAGTGGTAACTGGACAACCAACGAAACAGATGTAATACCAATATATAATGAATTGGTTGATGATATTGGTTATGCACTTGAAGAGCATGAGGTTTCAACCGGCTCTATCCAATTATAAAACTTCTGCCTGTTTGCTTAAATGTAGTTCTATATCTTTCTTATAAGGTCCGTATTTTTTAATTGCCTCCAAAATATGTGAGTGTGAAAACTGTTTCCATTGTTGATGCAGCGCCTCCACTTCATGCCTGCTTTCAATATCAACTTTTAAATCATCATTTGGCTTTGTATCGTCAGTCATAAAAAAAATTTAATGTGATTGAATTATGTTATAAATATATAAAGTTTATTATTAATTGCTGGTTTGATTTATAAACTTTTTTATAAGTTAATCAGCTTAATTAATTTCGCGCCTTCATAAAAAAGCAAGCAATGATTAGTGCAAGAAACATTACACTGGCTTATGGCAAGCGCGTATTGTTTGATGAAGTTAACCTGAGTTTTGTAAAAGGTAACTGTTATGGAATTATCGGTGCAAACGGCGCTGGCAAATCAACCTTTCTTAAAATTTTAAGCGGTGAAATTGAACCTAATAAAGGTGTTGTTGAAATTACGCCGGGTGAACGTATGGCTGTTTTAACACAGAACCAGTTTGAGTTTGATGAAGAAACAGTGTTGAATACAGTATTGATGGGCCATGCAAAACTTTGGAAGATGATGCATGAACGTGAAACCATTTACGCCAAAGCCGATTTTGATGAAGAAGATGGTATGCGTGCCGCAGAAATTGAAGCAGACTTTGGTGAGATGGGTGGTTACGAAGCAGAGAGTGATGCCGGAAGTTTACTAAGCAGTCTGGGCGTAATGGAAGAATATCATCAAAGCCTGATGAAAGAAATTCCGGGTAATTTAAAGTTGCGTGTGTTGCTGGCGCAGGCATTGTTTGGTAACCCTGATATTTTATTGCTTGATGAACCTACAAACGGTTTGGATATTGAAACAATCGGCTGGCTTGAAAATTTTCTTGCTGATTACGAAAACATTGTTTTGGTTGTTAGCCATGACCGTCACTTTTTAGATGCTGTTTGCACACACGTTGCAGATGTTGACCGTCATAAAATAAAGATATTTACCGGTAACTATACGTTCTGGTATGAAAGCTCGCAGTTAATCAGCCGCCAGATAAATGATAAAAATAAAAAAACTGAGGAGAAGCGTGCAGCCTTGCTTGATTTCATTGCCCGATTTTCCGCAAATGCTTCAAAAAGTAAACAGGCAACTTCAAGAAAAAAAGCTTTGGAGAAATTAAATATTGAACAGATTGAACCAAGCAACAGGCGTTACCCGGGAATAATTTTTCAGCCGCAACGTGAAGTGGGTAACCAGATTTTAAATATTGAAAACTTAAGCAAATCAATTGAAAGCCGTAAGTTGTTTGATAAAGTAAGTTTTAGCATAAACAAAGGGGAGAAAATTGCTTTTTTAAGTAAAGATGCACTTGCTGTAACTGCTTTTTTTGAAATAATTAATGGCGATCAAAAAGCAAATGCCGGGAAATTTGAATGGGGCACAACTATTACAAAAGCATACCTGCCATTTGAAAACAGTGAGTTTTTTGCTGAAGGTTTAACGCTGCTTGAATGGTTAAGGCAATATGTGCCGCCACATGTAACAGATGCGGATGAACCTTTTTTAAGAGGCTTTTTAGGTAAGATGTTATTTAGCGGAGACGATATTTCAAAGAAGACAAACGTATTAAGTGGAGGCGAAAAAGTGCGTTGCATGATAAGCCGGATGATGTTACAAAACCCTAACTTAATTGTACTTGATCAGCCAACTAATCACCTTGATTTGGAAAGCATTCAATCATTTAATGAAGGCTGTCAAACTTTTCCCGGCATTATACTTTTAGCATCGCAGGATCATACATTTATACAAACTGTTGCCAACCGCATAATTGAACTAACACCAAACGGAATGATTGACCGTTTAATGAGCTTTGATGAATATATGAGCAATGAAAGAGTGAAAACTCTGCGGGAAGAAATGTATAATTAGTTAGCGTTTCTGTTTCTATTGATAAATGTATCTCTTTGTTTGAGAAACGCATCTCATAGCTTGAGAAACGCTTCTCATAGCTTGAGAAACGCATCTCACAGTTTGAAAAACCAATCTCATAGTTTGAAAAACCAATCTCATAGTTTGAAAAACCAATCTCATAGTCTGATAATTACATCTCTTTGGTTGAAAACCATATCTCACAGTCTGAGAATCACACTTCATAGTTTAAAAAACCCATATCATAGTCTGAGAATTGCATCTCTTTATAAAAAGTGGCCATCTCCTTATTAGAAATGGCCACTTTTTAATTTAAATGGATTTGAAAGTCTGTAAACAGCTTTTTATTTAAATCATTAATCTTCCAGCGTTGCTTCAGAAGTAATCTTCATATTCAGCGCCTTACTTATCGGGCAATTTTCTTCAGCATCTTTTACACTTGTATCAAACTGTTCTTTCGAAATGCCGGGCACTTTTGCTTTCACTGTAATATGAGATTCGGTAAGTACACCGTTCTCAAAATTTATTGCAGAAGTTATTTCAAGCTTTTCTGGTGTGATGCCTAAATTTCCAATTACAAAACTTAATTTCATAGCAAAACAACCTGCATGTGCTGCTGCAATCAGTTCTTCCGGGTTAGTGCCGGTGCCTTCTTCAAATCTTGATTTATAAGAATACTGTGTGTCTTTTAATGTTCCGCTTTGAGAGCTTAGTGTTCCTTTGCCATCTTTGCCGGAGCCGTTCCAAATGGCTGTTGCATTTCTTTTCATGTGTATCGTTTTAAAAATTTGTTTATAAATTACAATCGTATAAAAATGCAAATAGAAAATAAAAATCACTACAAACAAAATGTATGATTAGCTGGCAGGATTTTGAAAAAATTGATATGCGTTGCGGAACTATTATTGATGTACAGGATTTTCCAAACGCAAAAAAACCAGCTTACCAGCTTACTATAGATTTTGGCGTAATCGGCACTAAAAAATCTTCGGCGCAGCTTACAGATTTTTATAACAAAGAACTTTTAATAAACAAACAGGTAATTGCTGCTATAAATTTCCCTGTAAAACAAATAGCAAATTTTTTTAGTGAATGCCTGGTGCTTGGTATTTATAATGAAGACAATAAAGTAATCTTACTGCAACCTGACAGGAACGTTACCAACGGAATGAAGATTGGATAAAATAATAGAGAATATTGAACAATGAAATCACTTTGTTAACTTAATGACCGATGACTCAATGACTTTTTTTAATGACTGATTTATACTATACATATTATCAAAGCCCGATAGGTTTGCTTAAGATTGCAGGCACTGAAAATTATATTGCTGAATTAGGTTTTATTGATAAACCGGAACAGGTAACGCATGGCGAACCAGGTATAAGCGAAGTAATGCATCAATGCACGGAGCAGCTGATAGAATTTTTTAGTGGCAAAAGAAAATTGTTTGATGTTCCGGTGCATCAGCCCGGAACGTTTTTTCAACAAAAAGTTTGGGGAGAGTTGTTGCAGGTTCCTTTCGGCAAAACAATTTCTTATCTTGAATTGAGCAGGCATGTTGGCGATGAAAAAGCAATACGTGCTGTAGCATCTACTAATGGTAAAAACAAAATCATGATTATTATTCCATGTCACCGGGTTATTGGCAGCGATAAAAGTTTAACGGGTTATGCAGGTGGTTTATGGAGAAAAAAATGGTTGCTGCAACATGAGTTTAAAATCACACATGGCGTTCAAACATTATTTTAATTGGAATCTTTATTCAATAAAAAAGCGGCTATCTTTTTGGACAGCCGCTTATATTTAAAAGCTTATTAAGCCCTACTGTTTTATTATCTTATAATTTAATTGTTCATCACCCGCATTCACTTTAAGTATATACATGCCGCTGTTTAATCTTGCTGCTGATTTTACTTCAATAGAATTAGATGAAGCACTATACATGGCAGGTTTTTCTGAACCAACAAGGTTACCTTTCATATCATAAATATTAATTGATATTTTAGATGCGTTTGCAAGATTTAATTGCAAGCGCAAAGAGCCGTTAAATGGATTGGCAAATACTATATTGTTGATTGCAGCACCCGCTTTAAGCGAAACAATTTTTGAATATTGCACTTTGCCATCATTATCAATTTGCTTTAAACGATACTGAATTGTTGAAGCGTTTGCAAATGCATTGGCATCAGTATAAGAGTACAAATTATTTTTATAATCGTTATGCGCTTGTATAAATGTTACTGGTTTATAGTTATTATTATTATCGGCTTTTTCAAGCTGGTAACCTTTCATGTTTGATTCTGCTGCAACTTTCCAGTTTATTAAAGCATCTTTATTTTTACGTGCCGCATCAAATGAAATAAGTTTTACAGGTAAAATGCTACAAGCGCCTGTAGTAGTACTAACAAAGGGAAGAATTACAAGAGTGACATTTTGATTTTCACCTTCCTGAAAGCTATGCCATGTACCATCACCCCACTGTTCCCAAGCCTGACCGCTATCTGCAGGAAGATCACCATCAGTAGTTGAAACAATGGCAAGGGAATCCCCATCATCATAAGATAAATTAGAAAAATCTACTGAAACATAAAACTTTTTTGAAGCGGGCAATGCTATGGGATTTGTAAAAGTTATACTACTTATAAACCCACTATCTACATCTGTTTTTATTGCTGATAAAGGCAGTGAATCAGGTGTGCCAATTTCTGTTGACGGCGTGGCACTACTATCTGAAAAAACCCTAAAATAAACACTTTTAGAAAGATTTGCCGGGTTACTGCTGTTAGCGATAGCAAAATATACTGCAGTCCCTGTTATAAACCCATCGTTAGTAAAAGAAAGATCAAAAGAATCAGCTTTTTGTCTATCACCGGTTGAATTAGTACCTGAAACAAATCCACTATTTGGTGCGCCTAAACCATAAAGGGCTAAATTCCAGTCACTGGGAAAAGGATAATTAACCGTATCGCAACCACCAGCCTGAATACCATTGGTAACTAATCCAAAAGTTTTTTTAAACTGCTTGACCGGATGTGCAACACCAGCCTTTCTTTGAGCTTGGATAGAACTAATAGCTGCAAGGCATAACACTAAAACTACGTAAATCTTTTTCATTACAGATTGTTTTTTATTAAATGAAATGTATTTACAAATTGCTGCAAAAAGCTTGCAGAAAATTAATCTACCGGTACCATTTGTAAACAAACAGGTTTTGTAACATCTGTAATTTTTGTTCCTGTATCCTGCAACAATCCAAAATTTTTATTAATAACAAATATTTGAATAGTGTTTGCATTTTGACTTGCTACCAATAAAAATCTCCCGGTTGGGTCAATCATAAAACTTCGTGGATTTGCATTCACAACCTGGTGGCCATTTTCAATTAATGTTCCATCAGTTTGAACCTTGTATAAAGAAATATCATTGGCTGCTCCGCGATTGGTGGTGTATAAAAATTTGCCGTTGGGTGTAATTGCAATCTCTGCGCTGCCCCTGTCATTTTTATCACCGGTTGTTGTGGATGCAATAGTCTGAACCGGGTTTAATTTTCCATTGTTATAACTATATACTATTATCTGTCCTGAAAGCTCATTAATTAGATATGCAGTTTTTCCATTGGGACTAAAAATAATATGTCGCGGACCAAACCCATCATCTATTGTGTAATACGGAGAATCACTTTCAGTTAAAACATTTTTTTCATCAGTGCTATTATATTTATATTGATACAACCTGTCATTACCTAAATCAGGCGTAAATACAAATTTTTCATCAGGTGAAAAAACCGCTTCATGCGGATGCGGCATTTCCTGGCGTTGTACATTAACACCATAACCATCGTGTACTAACAATTGCACATGTGGTTGCAAAGAACCATCAGCACCTGTTTTAAAAACAGAAACATTGCCACCAGCATAGTTTGCAGTGATAACATTTTTACCTGTACCATCAATACTTATATAACAAGGCGCAAAGCCGTCAGTTGGCTGCTTGTTTAAAAAAGTTAATGCACCTTTCTTTTTATCAAAGGCAAATGCACTTGCTTCCCCAGGCGTTGTACCACTGTTCTCGTTTACGCTATAAACATACTTTCCATCTTTAGAAATGCAAAGCCATGAAGGATTTGCAACACCACTTGTTTTACTTACAAATGTTGCCTCACCTTTATTCGGATTAAAACGATATATATGAATACCATCATTTGTACCACCGTCAGTATAAGTGCCAATTAATAAATAATAAATTGGGTTTTGAGCATTAATATGAACAGCTAAAAAAGCCAGGCAACAAACAAGAAGAATTTTTTTCATACGATTCTGTGTATTATGATAAACGTAAATGTATATAAGATTGATAAAACTGATTGTTAATTGATACTTGTTTCTTCATTAAAAACAGGCAGATCACTTACTTCAGTTAAACCATTTTCAGAAAGCTGATAAGCAATACTTATAACACCATTTGTAATCACGAGAAACTTTACCGGCACTGCCATATTATAACGAAGTATCTGTTCCATTACCGGCAATGTAAGTTCAACATTCATTTCTTTACATTCAACAATCATCCAGGGCAAATCATTTTTATATACAATGATGTCGCATCTTTTTCTAAGCTCGCCCAGCTTTATAATTTTTTCAACTGCACATAATGATTTGGGATAATGTTTCACCTGCATCAGGTATTGTAAAAAATTTTGACGTATCCATTCTTCAGGTGTAAGTGTTACCCAGCGCCGGCGCACTTCATCAAAAATAAATTCACTATTGTTTTCTTTTTTTATACGGAAGTTATAGTTCGGATAAGTAATCCTGAGCATTATATATAATTAAACATCTAAGAAATATAAGATAGTGTTTACTTCACTTCAAAAGCAAACATATTGTTTGGCAGGAAAACAATTAAATATTCGCATTTAAATTGATTTTTTTTAAACTACTTTCGCACCCTTTAATTTTTTCCTGACGTTACATGCAACCGCCCCGTAAGGCGGAAGGCGGGTTGAATGTGGCATTTAAATCTAAATTTGACACATGAAACTTTCTCAATTCCGTTTTGATCTTCCTTTAAATCTTATAGCTCAGAACCCTACCAAGCGCCGTGAAGACAGTCGTTTAATGGTTATCCACCGCAAGACCGGTGAAATGGAAAACAAAAACTTTAAGGATATTCTTGAGTATTTTGGTGATAAAGATGCTTTTGTTGTAAATAACACTAAAGTTTTTGCTGCGCGTATGTATGGGCGAAAGGAAAAAACAGGAGCCAGGATAGAAGTTTTTTTACTGCGTGAATTAAACAAGCCAAACCGTTTGTGGGATGTTATTGTTGACCCTGCAAGAAAAATACGCGTTGGCAATAAATTATATTTTGGCGATAACGATGAACTTATTGCTGAGGTAATTGATAATACTACAAGCCGCGGCAGAACCATCCGTTTTTTGTGGGACAGTGATGAGCAAAGTTTCAGGAAAATGCTTGAGTTTTTAGGTGAAACACCTTTGCCAAAATATATTAAGCGCAAGCCTGATGATGAAGATAAAGAACGCTACCAGACTGTGTATGCAAAGCATGAAGGTGCCGTTGCCGCACCAACTGCCGGCTTTCATTTCAGTAAAGAATTAATTAAGCGTTGCGAGATTGAAGGAATACGTTTTGCAGAGTTAACACTACACACAGGGTTAGGTACTTTCAGGCCAATAGAAGTAGAAGATTTAAGTAAACATAAGATGGATGCTGAATATTACAGCATAGATGAAGCGTGTTGCGGTATTGTAAACAAAGCAAAAGAAACTGAACATCGTATTTGTTCCATCGGCACAACAACCATGCGTGCTATGGAAACAAGTTTTACCGCGCAAAAATTTTTAAAACCAAGCGAGGGCTGGACGAATATTTTTATTCATCCGCCATATAAATTCAACGTCGCAGACAGTCTTATAACAAATTTTCATTTGCCTAAAACAAGCCTGTTAATTATGGCATGTGCATTTGCCGGTTATGATCTTATGATGGAAGCATATAAAAAAGCTATAAAAGATAAATACAGGTTTTTTACTTATGGAGATGCTATGCTGATTGTATAAATTACTGGTAAACCTCTACAATTACTTTATAAATATTTTCATTGCCTTGGGCATCTTTAGACTCTATTGTTATAAGCTTTTGATAACTGTTTTTTGAGGCTGGATCTTCTGTTATGGTAATTGATTTTCCACTTGCATACAACATAGCTTCCAGTTGTTTAAAGTTTTGGTAAGACATGGCTTTTTTATATGTGTCTTCATTCAAAATTATATTCTTATTTAACGCATCAATAGAAACAGTTTGCTTTAATGAATCAGTGAGATGATTTACGTCAACAAAATAACCTGATGTATTTATGTTATTGTCTGTGATAGCATCAACTTCAGAGCTGCTGTCATCTTTTTTAAGTAATGATTTATTTGATGATTTTGCTATAGAATTACGTGGTAAAACAGTTGGTTGCTTATTGGTTACCGTGTATGTTTTAACATCAGGTTTATGTTTTTTTATATTTGAAGTAACACTGGTATTTTTTTTATTTAAGGTAGTTGAAAGTAAATTGTTAACAGGATACAAAGCAATGGTTAACGGCAGTAAGAAAATTAAACTAAGAAAGCAATATGCTAAAGACTTAAAACCAAAATTTATATTTTGATAACTATTGCGATGAATCAAACGCTTTATTCTTATCAACAAACTATTTTCTTTTTTGCCTGAAGATGCCATTGCAAATGAACTCATTGTTTGTAATCTTCCCAGTTTCAATAAAGCTTCTGCATAATGAAAAGCATTGTATTTGAACTGCAATACAAAATCATCACAGGCATTTTCTCTTTCATGTTCGATAATATCTTGTATCATCCTTAAAAAAATATTAAAGAAAAATATCTTTTCAATAAACGATTGAATAAGGTTAAGTAAATAATCGTAACGCTTAATATGGGCCATCTCATGTAATAAAACTGCTTCCATTTGTTCTTTGGTAAGATGGTTTACTGCTGCAAACGGGACAAGAATAACCGGTTTAAAAAAGCCAAGAGTCAGCGGGCATTTTATTGAAGATGAAAGATATATACTTACATTTTTTTTCAGGGAAAGTAATGCTGTGATTTGTTGAACAAAGATTCTATTAATAGCAGGCATTTTTTGTAAGTTATGCTTTCGCAAACGCTGTGTAATATTATAGCTAAAAAACAGTTTTGAAAATTGATATGTCAGTACAGTTATATAAGCAATATCAATATAAGGTGTCAATCCACTTTTAAAACTATTCAGTTTATCAGCATAAAAAAAATTACTCTTAAACAGGAGAGATGTGCTTGTATCTTTATAAAAATAAACCAGACTATATATAAAAAGAACGAAACCTGTAAGCTGACTTGCAAAGGCAATATTGAATTTTTGCGAAGCTGATAGTTTAAATATGCGTAAAGCAAGTATAACTATTAACCATGCCAAAGCCATTTGCCAAATACTGTTTAATAAAGCAAAGGTTAATGCTTTTAAAAATAAAGATTGTACAATCAGGTGCACAGTTATTTTTTATACGTGTTTAATATTTGTTGAATTTCTTCAAGTTCCTGGTGATTAGGCTGATGAGAACCCAATGCCTGCATTACGAGTTGTGCATGTGAACCGCTGAACAACATATCAACCATCTTATTTACCAATTGTTTTTGTGTTGTGTCCCGGCTGATGTTTGGCTCATAAATATGTGTGCGGCTGCTGTCATCTCTTAATACAAGTTTCTTCTCAAACATTATCTGCATCAGTTTAAGTGTTGTTGTATAACCGCAATCCTTTATTTCACTTAATTGTTCATGCACTTCGCGTACAGTGGCGTTTCCGCGATCCCATAAAATATCTAAAATTTCCAGTTCACTATCTGTTGGCTTTAAAACTTTCATTGTTGTTAATTAAAGCCACAATATACGATTGATTTCGTAAAAAGAAGTTAAGAGTCTTTGTGATTTGAATTAACTTGTAACTACAACTTGTTTTTCCCTTTGGCAGGAGGAATTTTTTTAATATTTTTTTCTTCCTTTTCATGCCCTAATAAAATCGCCCAGGGTTTAAGTGTGTCAACCCTGTCGCAAATTATTTTGAGCATAGCAATAACAGGCACAGATAAGAACATGCCAGGTAAACCCCAAATCATTTCCCCGGCAATTACACCAATAACAGTAATCAACGCATTTATACTAACCCTTGAACCAACTATAAAAGGTAATAAAATATTACTATCAATAAGATGTATCAATACAATAGTTATTACTACAAGTAACAAATGAGTAGAGACACCTGTAGTGGCAAATGTAATCAGTGCACTAAGTAATAAAGCGGTAAATATGCCAACATAAGGCACTATATTAAATAAAGCTGTTATTAAACCAAGCAAGAGAAAATATTTAATGCCGAGGATACCAAAAGATATCCAGCATAAAGCTGCCACAATAAGCATTTCTAATAATAAACCGAGTATGTATTTGCGTATAACAACCTGGATGCTTGAAACAACATCTTTCACTACCAGGCTATTTTTTTCATTTACCAATGCAATTAAGAATTTTAATAGAGCTTTCCGATACAGCAACATAAAAAAAGTATAGATAAGCGCTAATACGGTAAATAAAAGAATTGATGAAACGGACAACAACGTTGTGCTGATGACAGAACCGCCACTGGATAATACTTTTGATGTAGCATTGTTAATATATATATTTTGTTTCTCGAGGTTATAATGAAACTTATCTGATATCCAGTGTTGCAAGCTGGTTAAAGAAGTTTGTAATTGTGTTTGAAACTGCGGCCAATCCTGGCTTAAGTTACTTATTTGCGAACCAACTATATAAAACAGCAGAACAATGCAGGTAACAAATAAAATAACAGCTATGCCTGCCGCTGCACCTCTGCCTAACTTTAATCTTTTTTCAATCCATCTGCAAAACGGCAATAATAAAATTGCAAACAGTAGCGCAAACATCAGTGGTATAAAAATCTCTTCTGCTTTAATTATTATATAAACAATTGCTATTGCGCATATTAAAATTGCAGCAAGTTGTACAGCAAATGATTTGGTATTATTGTTTTCCTGCATTGTGTTGATTGTATTAATAAACAGCAAATAAAATCAATAATAAAGCCACGCTTGTTTTATGCAAATACTTACTACAGTAAAAATACAAGGCAGAAAATGAAATCTTATATAAAAATTTAATCTAACAGAGAAGAAAATTCCGCTTATAAGATTTTCTTCAGATTTAATACACATAATATAAAATTTTGTAAACTATTTATAATTTGGTAGTAGTTATATGCTGAACATTCTGCAGCGTTTTTTAACCGCTGTTTTTATCCAACCTCTCTATCTGCGGCTTCAAAAGTCTTTTTTTCTTTCTAGTGATACCATTTTTGCGGCATTGTTTTTTTCATTATTGTATCAATGTTGCGCATACCGGCAATATTCTATAAGCCCTTTAGTTTGCCACCGACTGAACTGTTTAAAGCCCGCAGGCTCATGGCAAATCCGCTATTAACATACTCCATGTGGTGCCAGTAACCACCCGGCGTAAAAAGCGTATCACCATGTTCAAGTGTTATTTCAAAACCATTGGCAACAGTTGTTGCAGGAAATTTAATTGTATCAAGCTTGCTCTTTTCTGTATCATAATAGTTACTGAAATCTGTAAGGCTTAATACTTCAAAAGGCTTGCGATATAATATTTATGCTGTTCATTAAACGGGAACAGCACCCTTTTTTTGCCCATAAATTGTGTATGCAGAATCTGGCTAAGATTAATATCAAAATGCATGTGTGTTATCGAATTCTTGACACCAATAAACAACATCGGCACGCGTTTTACAAAGCCTTTCATATACTCTTCAGGCCAGGTAAAATCTTTCACAAGCTGCAGTGCATGACTGAAGATATTGAACAAAAAAAGCGCCATGCTGCGGCCCTTTTTGAATCATATCAATATACTCACCAAACATTGTATAATCATCTGCTTTATTAATTGGCGTGTAAGCATCGCTCTTAACATTATTATAAATATCCACTTTTTCATTACCGGCAACCTGCTTCAAATAATCCCAGTTCCATTTATTATAAGCAACCCATCGCTTTGAAATTTTTTATACAACAGGAATTTGAGGATTATAATATTTTGATTCGAAATCTGCCGGGGCTTATATCACCAACAACATTAACAGGCTTTAAATGCATACAGATAAAACTGCAAAATTAATTCCAAGCTGTTATTAATAGAAGTTGACCTAACCAATGTTTGTAAAACTAATTATGTAGTTCTAATCTTTTATATTGCAATAAAGTTTTCGATGCGCATAATAAGCTATAATGTAAATGGCATTCGGGCTGCAATTAATAAAGGATTTATTGACTGGCTGAAAACTGATCCTGCGGATGTAATTTGCATACAGGAAACAAAAGCTGCAAGAGAAAATGTGGATCATGCCTTATTTAAAGAACTCGGGTATTTTGATTACTGGTACTCCGCACAAAAAAAGGGGTATAGCGGTGTTGCTGTTTTTTCAAAGATTGAACCTGCTAATGTAAAGTATGGAACAGGCCATAAAGTGAGTGATGATGAAGGCAGAGTTTTACAAATTGATTTTGGTGATGTGCGGTTAATCAATGCCTACTTCCCATCAGGTACAACAGGGGAGGTGAGGCAAAGGTTTAAATATGAATGGCTGGATGAATTTTTTATTTATCTCGAAACATTAAAGCATACATATCCTAAAATAATATTGTGCGGTGATTATAATATTGCACATAAAGAAATTGATATTCATAATCCCAAAGGCAATATAAAAACATCAGGCTTTTTGCTGGAAGAAAGGGCATGGATGGATAAGTTATTTAGTAATGGATGGGTAGATGCCTTTAGGATAATTAAAACCGAACCACATCAGTATACATGGTGGAGCCAGCGCTTCCCGACAGTGCGGGCAGAAAATAAAGGCTGGAGAATTGATTACATTAACATAACAAATGCCTTAAAAAATAATTTGAAAAACGCTGAAATTTTACCATTAATAAAACATAGTGACCACTGCCCTGTATATATTGAATTAGATATTTAATGTGTTAATACTACATAAATTTTATGCATAAAAATGCATAAATTGAGACTTATTTATTTTTCATTAAAATTTGATTGCGAAAATATTTTGCCAAGTATAAAAAGCTGATACATTTGCCGCCTCTAATAATTTTAAAATTAAAAACTATGAACAAAGCTGAACTGGTTTCCAAATTATCAGAAGATGCAGGCGTAAGCAAATCACAAGCGAATGCTGTACTTGATTCTTTTACTGAAGCAGTTACGAAAACATTAAAATCAGGTAATAAAGTTACGCTGGTCGGGTTTGGTACTTTTTCTGTTTCCAAGCGCAATGCACGCACCGGGCGCAACCCGCAAACGGGCGAGGCTATCAAAATAAAAGCAAAAAAAGTGGCGCGGTTTAAAGCAGGTAAAGAGCTTGCAGCCAAATTGTAACCTGTTTACTGCAAACAACAACAGCTTTATCAGTATAATATATGTAAGTTTGAAAATAAAAGTATATGGGCAGAGGCGATAAAAAATCAAAAAAGGGTAAAATATTTAAAGGTTCATTTGGTAAAAGCCGTTTGGCGAAACCTAACAAAACCAAAAAAGAAAAACCTGAAAAAACAGAATAATAAATATTTGAATATTCTTGTTTTAAGGAGCAAGACGCTCAACCTTCCAACTCCCTTCATTAGTTTTGGTAAATTGAATACGATCGTGCAAACGGTTTTTTCTTCCTTGCCAAAACTCAATTAAATCAGGCAATACCCGGTAACCACCCCAATGTGGTGGCCGGGGAATGCTGTTTTTAAATTCTAATTGAAACTTTTTTACATTATCTTCAAGCACGCTCCTGGTTTCAATTATTTTACTTTGTGGTGAAGCCCATGCACCGATGCGGCTGCCTTCAGGTCTTGAGGAAAAATAAGCGTCACTTTCTACAGCATCAACTTTTTCAATAACGCCTTCAATTCTTATTTGCCTTTCAATTTCTTTCCAGAAAAAAACCAATGCAGCATGCGTATTTTCAGCAAGCTCTTTGCCTTTGTGGCTTTCATAATTAGTAAAAAAAACAAAACCGCGTTCATCATAATCTTTAAGTAATACAATTCTTGCAGATGGCTTCCCATATTTATTTGCTGTAGCAAGCGTCATAGCATTTACTTCTAAAATTTCACTGGCTATTGCTTCAGCCCACCATTTTGCAAATTGGTTAATAGGGTTTGCGGCAACATCATCTTCATTTAAAGCATACAAACTATAATCAATCCGAATGTCTTTTATTGTGCTATTCACTTTTATCGAAATTAATTAACAAGCGTACCGACGTTTGAACCTTCAATAACTTTTAAAAGATTGCCAGGCTTATTCATATCGAAAACAATAATGGGTAGATTATTTTCCATGCATAATGTAAATGCAGTCATATCCATCACTCTAAGATTTTTTAAAATGCATTCCTGGTATGTAATCGTTTCATATCGTGTTGCGGAAAAATCTTTTTCAGGATCAGCTGTATAAATGCCGTCAACTCTCGTTCCTTTTAAAATAACATCTGCTTTAATTTCCAGCGCTCTTAAAGAGCCTGCTGTATCTGTAGTAAAATACGGATTACCGGTACCAGCGGCAAAAATTACCACGCGGCTTTTTTCAAGATGACGCATGGCTCTCCGGCGTATGTATGGTTCTGCAACCTGCTCCATTTTTATAGCGCTTAATAAACGCGTATCAACACCATTTTTTTCAAGCATTGCCTGTAATGCCATACCATTTATCAAGGTGGCAAGCATACCCATATAATCACCGTGAGCACGTTCAATGCCTGTTTCAATTTCATTGGCACCGCGATAAATGTTGCCACCACCAATTACAAGTGCCACCTGCACACCAATATCATTAATGGCTTTTATATCATTGGCATATTGCTCAATTATTAAAGGGTTAAAAGGCTCAAAGCCTGTAACACTGTTTCCTATTAAAGATTCACCGGATAGTTTTAGCACAACACGTTTATACTTTGGAAGCATTATGCAAATTAACCTGATTTTTTTTATTCGCTCTTAAGCATTAATAAAAATTATTTAACTGATTATCACATGCTAGAAAGCGATAAAAAACCACTAAGCAGTTGCCTGCGTAAATTTTGCTGAATATCTATCCACAACACTTAATAAATTTTTCTGTAATTACTTTCATTTGTTTTGAATCAACAGGTTTGGTTATTATACTGGCATCATATTGTGCTGCCAGTTTTTTATCCTCCTGCTGAGATGATGTAGTAAATAATATGGCAGGAATATTTGCAAAGCGCTTATTTGATTTTATTTGTTTCAGTGCTTCCAGCCCATTCATTCTTGGCATATTAATATCAAGAATTATCAGGCATGGCTTTGGGTCTGCTACTGAAAGGTTATTAAGATAACTTACTGCTTCCACGCCATTATTAAGAATAACAATTTCCACGTCAGATGCGTATTCTACAAATGAGTCTTTTATTAATTGCTGATCATCTTCATCATCTTCAGCATAAAGAATTGTGCGACGGTAAAGAGAGTCTTTGCTCATAATAAACTGTTCAGGTAGTTTTTCAAGCACTAAATTATAAAAGGTTTTGAATGTATTAAACAGAAATAAATAATCTTTCAACAGATTCAATATATTAGCAACAAAAAAGTTTGCCATTATTAAAAACTAATTATGTATAAAAATGTTTGCCTTAGTATTTGCTTTATTTTAATAATTGTTCAATCAGTTAATGCCAATACTTGTTTTTGCAGTGCAGATACAGGTATAGAAAATAAGCTTACGAAGCAAGAGCAACAGCAAGGCTGGAAACTATTGTTTGATGGAAATTCAATGAATGGTTGGAGAACTTATAAAAACCGGCCGGGGTCTTGGAAAATAAATGATGGAGTATTATGCAGCGAAAGATCAGGCGATAGTTCGAACGCTGACCTTATATCAATAGATACATTTGAAAATTTTGAAATAGTCATTGACTGGAAAATTTCATCAAAAGGTAACAGTGGTATAATGTATCATGTAAACGAAAATTATGATCAGGATTATGAAAGCGGCCCGGAGTATCAATTGATTGATGATGATGGTTTTCCGGAACACATTGAAGATTGGCAAAAAACTGGAGCTGCTTATGCTATTCAGCCGCCGGCAATGAAGGCAGCAAATAAGCCAGGCGAATGGAACCATACAATCATTATTGCTAATAAAAACCACGTTGAACACTGGTTGAATGGTAAAAAGCTCGTTCAATATGAGTTTGGCAGCAATGAATGGAAGAAACAAAAAGAAACAGGAAAATGGAAAGATGAACCTGGTTATGGAATGTCAAAGAGCGGACATTTTGCATTGCAGGCTGCACATAGCAACATTGCAGATACATACATTTTTTTTAGAAATATTAAAATAAAATTGCTGTAAGTTTAAATACAAATTTTGTATAGTAATTGCAGTTGTATTTAGAAATATTTATGGAATCTTTCGCTGAACTTATTAAATCTGAAAAGCTTGTGCTCGTTGACTTTTATGCTGATTGGTGTGGGCCATGTAAAGCAATGGAACCTATTGTGAAAGATGTAGCGCAAAATATACACGGTAAAATTCGCATCGTAAAAGTGAACATAGACAAACAGGTACAGATTGCACAGGCATATAATGTAAATGCGGTACCTACTTTTATTTTTTTAAAAAATGGAAAAGTTATCTGGCGTCATCCGGGAATGCTGGATAAAAAATCTCTAATGACAAAACTTGAACAGAATACTTAAATACAATGTATTGCTTTAAGCTTGCGCAATTTTTCAACCGTTGTTAATAAATCTTATTCCACTAAAGGTTACTTTTCTATTTATTTGTAATAATTGAAATTAAAATAACAATTATGGTACAGAAAACTTTTTTTAAAACAAAAGATTATTGTAAGGTGAAGTTTGCTATAAATTTTGAAAATGCTGAAACTGCGGAAGTACTAGGATTAAATAATGACTGGAATAATGCAGTTACAATGAGTAAGAAAAAAGATGGCAGTTTTACATGCGACGTGCAATTACCTAAAAATACAGAGCATCAATTTAAATATCTTGTTAACGAAAATATCTGGCTTGATGAACCTGAAGCCGATAAATATTATCCGAATATGTTTGGAGGAAGCAACAGCGTAATAGTTTTATGATTATTCAACCGTAACGCTTTTAGCAAGATTGCGTGGCTTGTCTACATCATAATCTTTTGCAACGCCTATATAATATGCTAGCAATTGTAAAGGGATAACGCTTAACATTGGTGCAACAATTTCATCTGCAGGTGGTATAATAATTATATCATCAGACAGTGTTGGTGAAACAGTATCTCCTTCAGTTATAATAGATATTACTTTGCCTTTGCGTGCTTTAATTTCCTGCATGTTGCTGATTATTTTCTGATGATAAGAATCTTTTGTTGCAACAAATACAACAGGAAGTTTTTCATCAACCAAAGCAATGGGTCCATGCTTCATTTCTGCTGCAGGATAACCTTCTGCATGTATGTAAGAAATTTCTTTAAGCTTTAATGCGCCTTCTAATGCAACCGGGAAATTGTATCCGCGGCCAAGGTATAAGAAATCATAAGCGTCTTTATATTTTGATGCAAGCGCTTTTATATTATTATTTTGAAGTAATACGATGGCAACTTTATCAGGAATTTCCATTAGCTCTTTACATAATAACAGATAACGTTCTTTATTAATTGTATTTTTTGCATGAGCGATTTTTAAAGCAACCATAATTAATACTGCAAGCTGTGCAGTAAATGCTTTTGTGCTGGCAACACCAATTTCAGGGCCTGCATGTGTATAAGCCCCTGCATGTGATTTACGCGCAATAGATGAACCAACTACATTTAAAATACCAAGTATAATGGCGCCCTGTTCCTTTGCCGTTTCAATGGCAACCAATGTATCAGCTGTTTCACCACTTTGAGAAATAGCAATAACAACATCGCCTTTGTTTACAACCGGATTTCTATAACGGAATTCAGAGGCATATTCCACTTCAACAGGAATGCGGCAGAGTTCTTCAAAAACATATTCAGCTACTAAACCCGCATGCCAGCTAGTACCACAGGCAATTATAATAATCCTTCCTGCATTCATAATTTGCTGTTCATATTGCTGAATGCCACTCATAGTAATTACTCCGGTTTCTGCGTTCATCCTGCCACGCAAACAATCATAAATTGTTTGCGGTTGCTCAAAAATTTCTTTCAGCATAAAATGTTCATAACCACCTTTTTCAATGGCCGATAATTCCATGTCAAGCTTTGTTATAAAAGGTGTTTGCTTCTCATTACCCAAGTTTTTTAAGATTAATTCATCAGCATGTACAATGGCAATTTCATAATCATTCACATACACCACTTCTTTTGTGTATTCAATGATTGGCGAAGCATCACTTGCTAAAAAGTGCTCATTTTTTCCAATACCAATAACAAGCGGACTGCCTTTTCGTGCTGCAATAATTGTATCAGGATTATTTTTATCAATCAATAAAATACAATAAGCTCCAACAACTCTTTTCAATGCAATACGTAGCGCTTCTTCAAGCGTGCCTTCATTATTTTTTTTGATGTCTTCAATAAAATTCAATAATACTTCAGTATCTGTATCACTGCTGAAAGTGTAACCTTTTTTTATTAATTCATTTTTAATTGATGCGTAGTTTTCAATAATACCATTATGAATCATTGCAATGTTGCCACTGTTGCTTACATGTGGATGTGCATTGCGATCACTTGGCTCACCGTGTGTTGCCCAACGTGTATGGCCAATACCAGTAGTGCCGCTTATATCTTTTCCAATCACTGACTCTTCAAGATCGGCAACTTTATCTTTCTTTTTATACACTTTAAGACCACCGTTTAATAGAGCAATGCCGGCGCTGTCATAGCCGCGGTATTCAAGTCTTTTCAAGCCTTTAATAATAACAGGGTAAGCTTCTCTTGAGCCAATATAACCAACGATGCCGCACATAAAAAAAATGTTTTTCTTTACAAATTAATTGTACGAAAATATGTATTCAGCATCAGAACAATTTGCCAATATTGCGTTAGAAGATGAACGTGTTTTACTTCGGTCACTTGAAGAAAATGATTATAAAAATCTATTACCATTTGCTTTAAATGAACGGGGGCTATGGTATTATTCATTGGTTAGAGCAGACGGTGAAGATGGTTTAAGAAATTATTTAAACATTGCCTTTAAAGAAAAGAAAGCCGGCAAAGAATTTCCTTTTATTGTGTTTGATAAAAAGACAAATCAATATGCGGGCAGTACAAGATTTTATGATATCAATCTTCCTTTTCAAACCATACAATTAGGTTATACATGGTATGGTAAAAAATTTCAGGGCACGGGTTTAAATAAACACTGTAAATTTTTATTGCTTGAATTTGCGTTCGAAAAATTAAGTTTGGAAAGAGTTGAATTCAGGGCTGATGCAAGAAATGAAAGAAGTATTGCTGCCATGAAATCTATTGGTTGTAAAGTGGATGGCATTCTGCGCAATAATATGCCGACAGCAGAAGGAGATAAGAGAAGAGATTCTATTGTGTTGAGTATTTTAAAAGACGAATGGTTTAATGAAGTGAAAGAAAATTTGTTGGGAAAATTAAGTTATTAACATAAACATTTAATATGTATAATGTAACTGGCATTGGTGGCATTTTTATTAAAGCGAAAGATCCAAAGGCGCTTGCTGCCTGGTATAAAGAAAACCTGGGTATTGACTTTGGCGAAAATTCTTATGTAACTTTTAAATGGTTAAAAGAAAATAATTCTGATCTGCCAGGCAGCACCGTATTGTCTTTTTTTAAAGAAGACAGTGATTATTTTGAACCTTCCAAAAGCGTATGCATGATAAACTTCAGAGTAAAAAATCTGCACTTGATTTTATTTGAATTAAAACAAAAAGGTATTTGGGTTGCAGATAAAACGCAATATTATGATTACGGCAGCTTTGGGTGGATAATGGATCCTGAAGGAAATAAAATTGAGTTATGGGAACCAAAAGATGATCATTTATAGTTGCTGATAACTTAATATAAAATATAAAAACCGCCTCAGAATTTTGAGACGGTTTTATAGTTAAATTTTAAAGTTAAACTTTTGCTTCTTCTGCTTTTTTGCCAAATTCAAATTTAATCTTCTGATTATCTTTATCAAGATCAGCAATTAAAACATCGCCCTGCTTTATATTAAGATTTAATATTTCTTCTGCTAAAGCATCTTCAAGATATTTTTGAATAGCCCTATGTAGAGGCCTTGCACCAAACTGCGCATCATAACCTTTGTCAGCTATAAATTCTTTTGCTTCACTGGTAATTTCTAATGTAAAGCCTAATGTATTTAAACGCTTGAACACACCCTTCATCAGAATGTCAATGATTTCAAAAATATGTTCCTTTGAAAGCGAATTGAAGATGACAACATCGTCAATCCTGTTTAAAAATTCCGGAGAAAAAGTTCGCTTTAATGCTTTTTCAATAACCGCTTTGTTATTTTCATCAGCGTTTTGCATACGATGAGCGGTAGCAAAACCAACACCTTCACCAAAATCTTTTAACTGGCGCACACCAATATTTGACGTCATTATAATTAAAGTATTCTTAAAATCTATCTTTCTGCCAAGCCCATCAGTTAATTGTCCGTCATCTAAAACCTGTAAAAGGATATTATAGATATCAGGATGAGCTTTTTCAATTTCATCTAACAGAATAACACTATATGGTTTCCGACGTACTTTTTCAGTAAGCTGGCCGCCCTCTTCATAACCAACATAACCCGGAGGCGCACCAATCAGACGGCTTACAGTAAACTTCTCCATATATTCACTCATATCAATGCGTATCAAGGCATCTTCTGAATCAAACATATATCTTGCTAAAGCCCTTGCTAATTCAGTTTTACCAACACCGGTAGGACCAAGAAATATAAAACTACCAACCGGTTTTTTTGGATCTTTTAATCCAACCCGATTTCGCTGTATAGCTTTAACTACTTTTGATATGGCTTCAGTTTGGCCAACCACCATACTAGCCATGTCTTCTGACATCTTGCGCAGCTTTTCACTTTCTGCCTGTACCATGCGCTTAACAGGAATGCCTGTCATCATACTTACAACTTCAGCAATATTTTCCTCATCAATCGGATAACGCTTATGCCTGCTTTCTTCTTCCCAATCGTTCTTTGCTTTTTCAAGTTCTTCTCCTAAACGTTTTTCTGTGTCACGTAAAGCGGCTGCTTCTTCAAAGCGTTGACTTTTTACAACACGATTTTTTTCGATCTTTATGTCTTCAATTTGTTTTTCAAGCTCTAATATCGTTTGCGGAACATTGATATTTTTCAGATGAACTCTTGCACCAACTTCATCTAAAACATCAATTGCTTTATCAGGCAACAAACGGTCTGTCATGTATCTATCACTTAACTTAACGCAGGCATCAATTGCGTCGTCGCTGTATGTTACGTTATGATAGTCTTCATATTTAGATTTAATATTGGTAAGAATCTGTATGGTTTCTTCAACTGTTGGCGGGTCAACAAGTACTTTTTGAAAACGACGGTCTAAAGCGCCATCTTTTTCTATATACATTCTATATTCATCAAGCGTTGACGCACCAATACATTGAAGTTCGCCTCTTGATAATGCAGGCTTGAATATGTTGCTTGCATCAAGCGAACCACTGGCACCACCGGCACCAACTATTGTATGTATCTCATCAATAAATAGAATTACATCACGATTCTTTTCAAGTTCATTCATAATGGCTTTCATGCGCTCTTCAAACTGACCGCGGTATTTTGTGCCTGCCACAAGCGCAGCAAGATCAAGGCTGATAACTCTTTTATCATACAAAACCCTGCTTACTTTTCTTTGCACTATACGTAATGCCAAACCTTCTACTATAGCTGTTTTACCAACACCGGGTTCACCAATTAAAATTGGATTGTTCTTTTT
>CAHJWK010000040.1 GCA_903642275.1 Chitinophagaceae bacterium | reverse complement strand
TCAATCACTGTTTGGTTCACCATAAAATCCCATACACTGCTTATTAATTGTGTACGCTGCACCTGGCCATTGTTAGCCTGCTCATAAAAACTTATTTTTCTTTCAAAGTCATCGTGGCTTATTGAAGTACCATTTATTTTTCCAACTGTTGTTGCGGAACCTCCTCCTGAATTTCTGCCTTTATTAAAAAAATAATCCTGCATGATAAATGAAAGCAAGGCAACTACAATAGCACCAAAAACAATCCATGCCGCTTTATCTCTAATCTTCTGAATAACTGACATTATAAAATTTTAAAGGATGGCAAAAATAGGAGAATCTGTGTTTTCAACAACATTGGTCATTTTTATGCTAATAAACACTGAAGTTTAACAAGTAAAACACATATTAACATGCTTGTGTTTATATCCTTTCTTTTATGTTGACAAGCCGCAGTTTTATTTTTTTCAACCTTAATAAAAAAGAATAACTATTTAAAATTTTAAGCCTGTAAAATTTCACTCATAAAAAAACACAATTTACTTTTCTGTTGCTAACATGCATTTTGTGTGAATGATTATTTCAAAGTTTGTTAGTTTAAGGAATACATAACTCTTAATATCTTTTAAAAACATGCAGTGGTATTGCATTTTACATGTGCAGATGATGTTGATTTATACTTGATAAATCAGCCTTAATTAACTTTGCTGATTGTGCAGAAGTAATTTATCCCGAAATGCACACCCGTAATAATAGTAAGTTTTTTTATAAATATATTGTATTATAAATACTATGGCAGATATTAACACGTCTGAAGCTCAAATTAGCCTGAAAGGTTTTTTGGATATTGATGTTGATGCTTCGCTTGATTTGTTTAGTGAAATTGAATTACTGAAAAAAGAAAAAAATGCGGTGGTATTGGCGCATTATTACCAAGAGCCGGATATACAGGATGTGGCTGATTATATTGGCGATAGTTTAGGGCTTGCTCAGCAGGCTGAAAAAACAAGCGCTGATATAATTGTTTTTGCGGGTGTACATTTTATGGCTGAAACGGCAAAGATTTTAAATCCGAACAAAAAAGTTGTGTTGCCTGATTTACGTGCCGGTTGTTCTCTTGCTGACAGTGCGCCTGCAGATGAATTTGCCGCGTTCAAAAAATTACATCCTGACCATATCGTTATATCATATATTAATTGCAGTGCTGATGTAAAAGCGATGAGTGATATCATCTGCACCAGCAGCAATGCAGATAAAATAATTGACAGCGTTCCAAAAAATCAACCTATAATATTTGCACCTGATAAAAATCTTGGTGCTTATCTTATTAAAAAAACAGGCAGGCAGATGCTGTTATGGAACGGTGCCTGCATGGTGCATGAAATATTCAGCCAGCAAAGAATTTTAAAACTCAAAACGCAGCATCCTGAAGCAAAACTGATTGCGCATCCTGAATGTGAAGAAGCTGTTTTACAATATGCCGATTACATTGGCAGTACAACGCAATTATTAAAATTTGCAACTACTGATAATGCAAATGAATTTATTGTTGCTACTGAAACAGGCATTCTTCACCAGATGCAGAAAGATGCGCCGCAGAAAACATTTATTCCTGCACCACCTGATAATATGTGTGCTTGTAATGATTGCCCGCACATGAAATTAAATACACTTGAAAAATTATATTTATGTATGAAGTATGAAGAGCCGGAAATATTAATTGATGAAGCAATAAGGCTTCGTGCTTTAAAGCCAATTCAACAAATGCTGAAAATAAGTAAAGCTGTGGGTTTGGGTGGATGATTACAAATATTTATCGCCTTTTTCCTTTTTTACTTTTGCTAAAAATTCTTTAACCTGTTGTTCTTTTTCTTTTTTACAGATGAGTAAAACATCGTGTGTATCCACAACAATAAAATCATCCAAGCCCTGCAATACAACTAATTTTTCATGTGGCGCAGAAACCATTGAGTTTATAGAATCAATAATGATGATGTTATCACCATGCAAGGCATTTTCTTTTTCATCTTTATCGAGGTTGGTGTAAGCGCTGTTCCATGTTCCAAGATCACTCCACCCAAAAGAAGCAGGAATTACAAAAACGTTATCTGCTTTTTCCATTATTGCATAATCAATAGAAATGCTTACACATAAAGGATAGATGCGCTCTATTGCCTCCTTTTCCTTTTCATTATTAAAATTGTTTCTTTCAGCAGAAAATAATTCATACATCTCCGGCTGAAACTTTTCAAAGGCATTCACCACATCTTTTACATTCCACATAAAAATGCCGGCATTCCATAAAAAATCGCCGCTAGCTAAAAATGTTTTTGCTAACTCAAGGTCTGGTTTCTCTGAAAAATTTTTTACTTTATGAACATTTTTTTCTTTTGTTGATGATTGATCAAACTGAATATAACCATAACCGGTATTTGGATAAGTTGGCTTTATGCCAAGCGTAACAAACGCTTTATGTTCATGCGCAAATTTTAATCCCTGCAAGGTTAATTCTTCAAATGTTTTTGTGTCTGTTATAAGATGATCGCTTGGTGCAACAATCAAACATGCTTCAGGATCAGTTTGCAATAATTTAAACGACATGTAAGCAACACATGGCGCTGTATTTTTACGACTTGGTTCAGCAAGAATGTTGCTATGCGATATCTCCGGCAGTTGTTCTTTAATTATGTCAACATATTCATCTGAGGTAACGATAAAGATATTTTCTGCCGGCAAAAAAGATATATAACGTTTGTAAGTTGATTGAATAAGCGTTTCGCCTGTATTTAAAATATCCAGGAATTGCTTTGGATATGCAACCCTGCTTTTCGGCCAAAACCTTGTACCTAAACCACCGGCAAGTATCGCCGCATAAAAATGTTCATTCATAAATAAGCTTAATTAAATTATTCCTTCGCGAATTAAATCGTGCAAATGTATAATACCAAGATATTCTTTCGTACTGCCAACAACTACCAGTTGATTAATGTTGAATGCATTCATTGTTTCAAGTGCATCAACCGCAAAAGCAGTTGGTAAAATTGTTTTAGGGTTTGATATAACAACATCAGCCGCTTTTAATGTTTTAATATCATCTGTTTTTTCAAGCAGGCGTCTTATATCGCCATCCGTAATTATACCTTTTATTTTATCTGATGCATCAAGCACAACCGTTGCGCCTAGTCTACCCTTAGTTATATTCAGTATAACATTTTTAAAAGACGCGTTTTCATTTACAAAAGGCTTTTCATTCAGTTTATAAATATCATCAACCTTTAAATAAAGCCGTTTACCAAGATTGCCGCCCGGATGAAATTTTGCAAAATCGCTATCATCAAAACCTTTTAGCTGCATTAGTGCAATGGCAAGTGCATCACCCATAACCATCTGTGCTGTGCTGCTTGTTGTTGGCGCAAGATTATTTGGGCAAGCTTCTTCATTAACCGTTGTATTTAAAAATATATCTGCACTTTTTGACAGGAAAGAATTTGCATTACCAACAAAGCTGATAATCTTATTACCAAAATTTTTTATCAGCGGAACGAGCATCTTTATTTCATCACTATTTCCGCTTTTGCTTAGTATAAGTACAACGTCATTTTTTTTAATCATTCCAAGATCACCATGAATAGCATCTGCAGCATGCATAAACAAAGAAGGGGTGCCCGTAGAATTTAGTGTAGAAACAATTTTTTGAGCAATTATGGCGCTTTTTCCAACGCCGGTAACTACAACTCTGCCACTTGTATTATTTATAAGTTGAACAGCCTGTTCAAAAGATTTATCTACATATTTTTTTAAAGCCGCAATAGCATTAGCTTCCTGTTGAATTGTATCAAACGCAGATTGAAGCAAGCTTTTATTCATCGGTGCAAATGTAACATCGGCTTTATAAATGATGTAACCTGTATAAAAGCCTGTTTAATTTTAACTAAAATAGAATTTTGAAAAGCTTATAAAAACTTATTTTTGTTAACATCTGCAACAGCATGTATACATCCTGAATGTAAAACCAGTTTGAAACAGATTTTGAAAAATTCAGATAAATAATTAATTTAATCCATTATTAGCTCTAGGTAGAGCGATGGAAACTTGTGAACAATGGCGACAAAAAAAACGGTTGTAAAAGAGAAGATTGAGATTCCGGTTGAAAAAAAATCTTTAGCAAAAAAGGCGCTTGCAAAAGCTTCAAACATAAATAGCGGTAATGGCCATGATATTTATGAAGGGCTGCGTACGCATTTTGGTTTTGAACAATTTAAAGCAAGACAGGAAGAAGCAATTTTTAGTTTACTAAGTGGCAAAGATACGTTTGTAATTATGCCTACGGGTGGCGGTAAAAGTTTATGTTACCAGTTACCGGCGCTTATATTACCTGGATGTGCCATTATTGTAAGCCCGTTAATAGCGCTCATGAAAAACCAGGTTGACCTTGTTCGTGGTTATAATGAAAACGATACGGTGGCGCATTTTCTAAATTCATCTTTAAACAAAGGCCAGGTTAAAGAAGTAAAAGATGATTTAACCACAGGCAAAACGAAGTTGTTGTACGTTGCTCCCGAAACATTAACCAAACAGGAGAACCTTGATTTTTTCCGCGACTTAAAAATTTCTTTTTTTGCGGTAGATGAAGCGCATTGTATTTCAGAATGGGGCCACGATTTCAGGCCTGAATACAGAAGATTGCGTGAGATGATGGATATTATTGATAAAGATATTCCGGTTGTTGCGCTTACCGCAACAGCAACGCCAAAAGTGCAAAGTGATATCGTAAGAAACCTTGGATTAAGAAGCCCAAATATTTTTATTTCATCGTTCAATCGCCCCAATCTTTATTATGAAATTTTACCCAAAATTAAAAAAGACCAGACAGTAAAAAACCTTGTTCGTTTTATATCGCAAAATGCCGGCAAGAGCGGTATTATTTATACGCTTAATCGTAAAACAACAGAAGAGCTTGCAGAGCTGTTAGTTGCAAATAATATTAAAGCAGTTGCGTATCACGCAGGCCTCGATTCTAAATTAAGAGCAGAAAGACAGGATCTTTTTTTAAATGAAGATGTGCAGGTAATTGTTGCCACCATTGCATTTGGAATGGGCATTGATAAACCCGATATCCGTTTTGTAATTCATTACAATATTCCAAAATCAATTGAAAATTATTACCAGGAAACCGGCCGTGCCGGCCGTGATGGATTAGAAGGAAAGTGTATTTTATATTATTCACATAAAGATGTAAGCAAGCTTGAACATTTGATGCGTGACAAACCTTTAAGTGAACGTGAAGTTGGTGCGCAGCTTATCAATGAATCGGTGGCTTATGCAGAGAGTTCTGTTTGTCGCCGTACTATTTTGTTGCATTATTTTGGTGAAGAAAGAGTAGAACAAAATTGCGGCAGTTGCGATAATTGCCTTCATCCAAAAGAAAAAATAGAAACAAAAGATGAAGTGGTTAAAGCGTTAAAAGTAATTAAGGCGCTTGATGAAAAATTCCCGGCGGAGTATGTTATTAATATTATTATTGGCAAGATGACGCCGCAGGTGATAATGTTTCGCCATGAAGGTTTTCCTGAATTTGGTATTGGAAAAGATAAGGATGAACATTTTTGGAACAGTTTGTTGCGACAGATGTTGTTAGGTAATCTTATCAGGAAAGATATTGAAGAATACGGGTTGCTAAAGTTTACAGAAGCTGGTATTAAGTTTATGAAGAAGCCGGCTTCATTCAAAATTGTATTAAACAATTTGTTTGAAGAAGCAAATGCAGACGATGATGAAAGTGAAACCGGCGGAATCGGTGCAGCAGCAGATGAAAAGCTATTTGAAATGCTGAAAGATTTACGCCAGCAAGAAGGTAAAAAAAGAAAGCTGCCACCGTTTGTGCTGTTTCTTGAAACATCGCTGCAGGATATGGCAACCATGTATCCAACAACATTAGCAGAACTTGAAAAATGCCAGGGTGTAAGTAAGGGTAAAGCTTTAAAATTTGGAAGGCCGTTTGTTGACCTTATTGCAAAATATGTTGAAGAAAATGATATTGAAAAGCCGGATGATTTTGTAATGAAATCTGTTCTTAACCGGGGCAATAACAAAATATACATCATACAAAATGTAGATAAAAAAATTCCGCTTGAAACCATTGCCCGCAATAAAGATTTGCGCCTTGATGGTTTGCTTGATGAAATGGAAACTATTGTTGCCAGTGGTACAAGGCTTAACCTTGATTATGCCATTAATGATATGCAGCTTGATGATAATGATAAAGAAGAAATAATTGATTACTTTAAAAATTGTGAAGACTCATCCTTACAGGTTGCACAGGAAGAACTTTCTGACAGCGGTTATAAATGGGAACAGCTTAAGATTATGCGCATAAAATTTTTAAGCGAATACGGTAATTAGGCTTAAATTAAATGAAGAACACACCTTTCACACAAAAACATATTGCGCTTGGTGCTAAGATGGCTGAATTTGCCGGTTATAACATGCCGATAAGTTATACGGGAATTAATGATGAACATGCAGCCGTGCGTAACAATGCCGGCATATTTGATGTAAGCCACATGGGAGAATTTATTTTAAAAGGTGAACATGCACTTGATTTGATACAATGCGTCACAACTAATGACGCATCTAAGTTAACTAATGGAAAAGCGCAGTACAGCTCGCTTACAAATAATAGCGGTGGTATTGTTGACGATTTGATTGTGTATTGTATTGATGAAAATAAAACATACATGCTTGTTGTAAACTCAAGTAATATTGAAAAAGACTGGAACTGGATTTTAGAACACAATACACAAAATGCAGAGATGCATAATATAAGCGATAAAACCTGTTTGCTTGCAATACAGGGTCCGAATTCAACTAAAATTTTACAGCCGTTAGTTGAAGATGATATTTTGAATTTGAAGTATTACACATTTATCAGGTCAGAATTTGCCGGAGTTAAAAATGTAATTATAAGTGCAACAGGTTATACAGGTTCAGGTGGCGTGGAAATATATTTTGAAGATAAAGATGACAATGCAGATAAGATATGGGATGCGATTTTCGAATTAGGCAAATCATCAAACATTAAACCAATTGGCCTTGGTGCAAGAGATACATTGCGTTTGGAAATGGGTTTTTGTTTATATGGAAATGATATTGATGATACAACATCACCACTGGAAGCAGGTCTTGGATGGATAACAAAACTGAATAAAGATGCATCTTTCACATCAAAAGAAATTCTTTTAACCCAAAAAGCTGAAGGCATTAAAAGAAAGCTTGTTGGCTTTGAAATGATGGAACGTGGCATCCCGCGACATGATTATATTATTAAAGATGTGGAGGGAAATACTATTGGTAAAGTAACCAGCGGCACACAATCTCCGTCATTGAATAAAGCTATTGGCATGGGCTATGTTGATTGCAGCCATTCAATGTTAGACAATGAAATTTTTATTGATATACGCAATAAACCACTTAAAGCAAGGATTATAAAGATGCCATTCAGTTAAATCAACAATCAACTTTCGGTTCTCAACTATCTTCCCATTCACCCGCACCCATTCGTATAACTTCATATTCATCTTTTGTACAATCAATAATAGTTGATGGAACCATTCCACCAGAGCCGCCGTCAATTACAATGTCAACAAGGTTTTTAAAGTTCTCATATATCAAATCAGGGTCAGTATATTCTTCCACCATTTCACCGGGCAACGATGCAGATAAAACAGGATGTTGCAACTGCTGAACAATTTCTCTTGCGATATTATTATCCGGTATTCTTAAGCCAATTGTATTTTTTTTACTTTGTAAAATTTTTGGCACTTCTTTACTTGCCGGTAAAATAAAAGTATAAGCGCCGGGCAAGTATTCTTTAAGCAAACGGTATAAAGGTGTTGATATATTTTTTGTGTAACTACTCATATCACTCAAATCATAACAAACAAAACTTAACTGTGCTTTTTGCGGGGATACATTTTTTATACGGCAAATTCTTTCAATTGCTTTATGCTGAAAAATGTCGCAACCCAAACCATAAATTGTATCAGTCGGATAAATTATAACACCGCCATCAAGCAAACATTCAATAACCGTTTTTATGTGGCGCCTATTTGGATTATCTGTATTAATATGTAAAAACATTGTTGCAAAATTCTATAAAACATAACCAACAATTGTGAATTGAGTAGGTGATTTTGATAATATTTTTACTGATGCCATTAGAAGAAACAAAGCGAATAATCCCTGCAAAAAAACAGGTATATCTTGAAGGACCCAAAAGCCGCACTTATGAATTTGGATTTGCTATAAAAGTGTTTTCTCAATTCTTAAAAGCTTTTCGCACACTGCATTTTGTTGGTCCTTGTATAACCGTATTTGGTTCAGCAAGATTTAAAGAAAATCATATCTATTATAAAAAAGCTCAGGAGTTTGGAAAACGTATTGCTGATATAGGTTTTACAACAATGACCGGTGGCGGCCCTGGAATAATGGAAGCAGCAAACCGCGGTGCTTATGAAAGTGGCGGTATGAGCGTTGGATGTAATATTAAATTACCATTTGAGCAAAAGGCAAATAAATATGTACAAAAATCAATAACGTTTGAGCATTTTTTTGTTCGTAAAGCGTTGTTGATAAAATACTCTTACGCATTTATAATTATGCCCGGTGGTTTTGGAACGATGGATGAATTTTTTGAAACGCTTACATTAATTCAAACAAAAAGTATAACTCAATTTCCTGTAATAATATTCGGAAAAGAATTTTATAAAGACCTGGAAGAATTAATGGGTGATATGGTAAAGCAGGAAACCATTAATCCTGAAGATCTTCAACTGGTTTTAATAACTGACAGTGTTAATGAAGCAATGGAACATATTCAGAAATATATTACAACCAACTATAAGGTTAGACTAAGAAAGAGAAAGTGGTGGTGGTTTGAAAAAAGATAGCTATTCGAGATTAGGCCTTAACCATCTTTCCATTTCTTCCATGCTCATGTTTTTGCGCCTGGCATAATCTTCAAGCTGGTCTTTTAAAATCTTCCCAAGTCCAAAATAATGGCTTTGCGGATGTGCAAAATACCAGCCGCAAACAGAAGCCGGTGGGTTCATGGCCAGGCTTTCCGTCATTTCAATGCCTATATTTTTAGTTACATCAAGCAATTCAAACAATTTTATTTTTTCTGTATGGTCAGGACATGCAGGATAACCCGGCGCAGGGCGGATGCCTGTATATTTTTCCCTGATTAATTCTTCATTGGAAAGCGTTTCATTTTTTTCATAACCCCAGTAACTTTTGCGCACCTGTTGATGTAGGCATTCAGCAAAAGCTTCTACTAACCTGTCTGCTAAAATCTGCACTAAAATTTTGTTGTAATCATCATGTTCAGCAGCAAAATTGTCAATATGTTTTTTTGCATTATGAATTGTTACCGCAAATGCACCCATGTAATCTGTTGCAATCGGCGAAACAAAATCAGCTAAAGAAAAATTCGATTGACCAACTGCTTTTTTTGATTGCTGGCGAAGACTTTCAAGATAAATTTCTCCCTTGTTTGTTTGAAGTGTAACTGTGTCTTTGTTATTACTTTTTGCTGCCCAAAAACCAATCGCACCTTCTGCATTAAACCATTTTTCATCAATAATTTTTTGAAGCATAGCATTTGCATCATTGTATAATCTTGTTGCTTCAATGCCGAAAGTTTTATCGCTGAGTACTTCAGGAAATTTTCCCGGCATTTCCCAGCCAATAAAAAATGGCCCCCAATCAATATACTTTGCAAGCGTTGCTAAATCATAATCTTTAAAAACTTTTACTTCGCTGATATCAGGTTTTGTTGGCTGATAATTATTCCAGTCAAACACTTCTTTATTTACTGTCGCATCTTCATATTTAATTAAATTTTTTTGAAAATTTTTGTTGGCAAATTGCGTACGTAAGCCGTTATATTCATTTTCTATATTACTCAGCAAGTTTACTTTTTGTTCTTTGTTTAAAAGATTGGTTACAACTGTTACACTGCGTGATGCATCAAGCACATGCACAACGCCATTATCATACTGCGGTGCAATTTTTACAGCCGTATGCATGCGTGATGTAGTTGCACCACCAATCAATAAAGGCTGCTTCATATTGCGCCGTTTCATTTCATGTGCCACGTGCACCATTTCATCAAGCGACGGCGTAATCAAACCGCTCAAACCAATCACATCAACATTTTCTCTTTGCGCCGTTTCAAGAATTTTATCAGCCGGCACCATAACGCCTAAATCAATTATATCATAACCATTACAACCCAGCACAACGCCAACAATGTTTTTACCAATATCATGCACATCACCTTTTACTGTTGCCAGCAAAATTTTGGCAACTGCTTTTTGTAAAGCCAGTGGATTATTTCTTTTTTCTTCTTCGATAAATGGTGTGAGATAAGCAACGCTTTTCTTCATTACCCTTGCGCTTTTTACAACCTGTGGCAAAAACATCTTCCCACTTCCAAATAAGTCACCAACCACGTTCATTCCATCCATTAACGGGCCTTCAATTACATGCAACGGCTTCGGATATTTTGCCCTTGCTTCTTCCGTATCAACATCAATAAAATCAGTGATGCCGTTAACCAATGCATGCTTTAATCTTTCTTCAACAGTATTGCTGCGCCATGCATCATCTTTTTTTTCAACCTTATCTTTTTTCTTAACCGTATCTGCAAACGCAATCAGCTTTTCAGTGGCTTCGTTGTTATTATTATTTCTGTTTAAAATAACATCCTCGCATAAAGTTTTCAGCTCAGGTTCAATCTGGTCATACACCACCAACTGGCCTGCATTTACAATGCCCATGCCCATGCCTGCTTTTATTGCATGGTATAAAAAAACGCTGTGCATAGATTCACGTACCTGTTCATTGCCGCGAAAAGAAAAAGATAAATTGCTTACGCCACCACTCACTTTTGTAAGCGGCATTTTTTGTTTGATGATACGTGTTGCTTCTATAAAATCAACGCCATAATTATTATGTTCTTCAAGCCCGGTTGCTACAGCAAAAATATTTGGGTCAAAGATGATATCCTGCCCGCTATAACCAAGTTGCTCCGTAAGAATTTTATAAGCGCGTTCACTGATGTTTATCTTTTTTTCCATTGTATCTGCCTGGCCATTTTCGTCAAATGCCATCACCACAACAGAAGCGCCATACATCTTACAAATTTCCGCCTGTATTATAAATTTTTCTTCACCTTCTTTTAAAGAAATTGAGTTCACTATGCACTTACCCTGAACACATTTTAAACCCGCTTCAATTATTTCAAACTTTGATGAATCAATCATTAAAGGAATTCGTGCAATGTCCGGCTCGCTTTGAACCATGTTTAAAAATTTTGTCATCGCTTCAATGCCATCAAGCAGCGCATCATCCATATTAACATCTAAAACCTGTGCACCATTTTCTACCTGTTGCCTCGCAACACTTAAAGCTTCTTCATAATTATTTTCGCGGATGAGACGTGCAAACTTTTTAGAGCCGGTAACATTAGTTCGTTCTCCAATGTTTACAAAATTAGATTCAGGACGAACCGTTAGTGGCTCAAGCCCGCTTAGTTTTAAATAAGGTTGTATTGGTGTAGAATTCATTTATCGTTTTTATTCCTGCCTACAAGAAACCCAATTTCATTCCGTGGTTTTTCTTCCTGCGTCAATAATTCTTTGAGGATTTTAAAAATAGCTTTTACTTCTTCATCTTTTTTAATAAGCGATTGTTCTATCTTATCAACTTTCAACCACAGGTCTTTGTTATCAAGAAGCACCTGCTTCATCTTTATATAAACACGGATGATTTGAATATTAACCTGGATAGCTCTTTCAGAACGAAGCACAGATGAAAGCATAGCAACACCTTGCTCAGTAAAAGCAAAAGGAAGATATTTAATATTGCTGCCTCTTCCTTGTTTCAAGGTCACAATTTGTGACCTTGAAGTCTCAGCTTCGTCTTCAGATAGCTGAAACATAAAATCTTCCGGAAATCTAGAAATATTTCTTTTAACTGCCTGATTTAAAACTTTTGTTTCAACACCATACATTTCAGCCAGGTCTTTGTCAAGCATTACTTTTTGACCACGTATAAAATAAATTTTATTTACAATTTCAATTTCTAAATAATCTCACTTTTGAATGCTGTTATCCTTCTCCATATAAATTTTTGATATCACAAATTGCGATATCAAAGATTATTTGTTGTTTAAATAAATTCTTCAGCAAGCTCTGGTAATGGTCTCGGCTGAAGATGTTGAACATGCTCTTTCATAGCACGAATATGTTCAGGCGTTGTGCCGCAGCAACCACCAACAATATTTACAAAACCTTCATGCGCCCACTCTTCAATATGATGCGCCGTATCTTCCGGATGTTCATCATATTCGCCCATTGCATTTGGCAAGCCTGCATTTGGATAAGCAGAAACATAACAGGTTGCCAGTTGCGAAAGCTCTTCAATATGCGGACGCATTTCTTTCGCACCGAGCGCACAATTTAAACCAACACTTAATGGTTTTGCATGCATTATCGAAGTATAAAAAGCTTCGAGTGTTTGCCCGCTTAATGTACGTCCGCTGGCATCTGTAATTGTTCCGCTTATCATTATAGGCAATGATTCTTTCTTTATATCTCTGAAATATTTTTTTATGGCGAAGATGGCAGCCTTTGCATTTAATGTATCGAATATGGTTTCAATTAATAGCACATCAACGCCACCATCAACCAAGCCTTTTACCTGTTCATAATATGCTTCAACTGCTTCATCAAAAGTTAAAGCACGGTAGCCTGGATTATTTACATCTGGCGAAAGCGATAGTGTTTTATTCATTGGACCAATTGCACCGGCAACAAATGCTGTTGTTCTGTCATCATCTTTATATGATTCAAAAAATTCTTTGATTGCTTGTCGTGCGATCTTTGCTGCTTCAACATTTATTTCATAAGCCAATGATTGCATGTTATAATCTGCAAGTGAAATCTTCTGTGCATTAAATGTATTGGTTTCAATAATGTCAGCACCAGCTTTTAAATATTGCTTATGAATTTCCTTAATGATGTCAGGCTGTGTTAAACACAGTAAATCATTGTTGCCCTTTATATCAGAAGCCCAGTTTTTAAAACGCTCTCCGCGATAATCAACTTCTTCTAATTTATGGCGCTGGATCATTGTACCCATTGCACCATCAATAATTAAAATGCGTTGTTGTAAAAGCTCATCAATCTTCATACAAAAAATTAAATGTTGAAATAAAGAGCAGTTTAAAATCGCGAAGCAGATATTTAAAACCTAAAACGTAGAAACTTATTGTGAAGCTGCGTTTATTAGTTCCGAATACCGGCCGAACAATAAACAAATCCGCCTTATTAATTGCAAAAATATAATAAGAAAACTGGATAAGCAAATAGATATATTAATGAGAAATATATCGGTCAACAGGCATTCGGTTTTGCAAGCTTCTGCCAAGCGTTAGTTCATCAGCATATTCAAGTTCACCACCAAATGCAATACCGCGGGCAATGGTTGTAATGTTACAGTTTAAATCTTTGATTTTTTTCTGAATATAATAAATGGTTGTATCACCTTGTATGTTTGGGCTTAATGCAAAAATCAGTTCTTCTGTTTGTTCTTTTTGAATACGGGAAACCAGTGATTCAATGTTTAACTGGTCTGGCCCAATGCCATCCAAAGGAGAAATTACACCACCTAAAATATGATATGTACCGCTGAATTGTTGTGTGTTTTCAATAGCAATAACATCACGTAAATTTTCAACCACGCATATTACTCTTTGGTTGCGCATAGAGTTTGAACAGATGAAACAGATATCAGCATCACTCACATTATAACAACGCTGACAGAATTTAATTTCCTTGCGCATACGGGCAATTGTATCACTGAAATTTTCTGTTGCTGCTTCATCCTGTTTCAACAAATGCAACACCATGCGCAACGCTGTTTTCTTTCCAATACCCGGAAGTTTGGCAAATTCGTTAACTGCATTTTCAAGTAATGAAGAAGAGAATTGCATATTACAAAATTAATGAATGATGAACGATTGGTTATGATTGAAGCTTGCTATTGTGCAGTTAAAGATTCACATTTACTTCGTTATCCCAGTTCTGTTTAATAGTTAGTTTGCGTGGAATACTTACAACGATTTCAGGTTGTTTTTTTAAATCAAAATTGCCGGGTGTCCAGTTCATGTTCTTGTCATCATCATACAAAATTCTAAGATTGTAATCGCCGGGCTTATATAACTTTCTGTAAAATTCTGTAGTGGTTAATGCCACAGAATCAACAATGGTATTGTTTTGTAATAACTGCAATACCGGATTTTTATCAAGTGGCAGATTTGTAAAACGCAAACGAATGCTGCCATAAGCACTTTCACTGGCAGTTCTAAAATTAATCGTATCATTCTTAGCAAGTGTTTTACCACTGCTGTCAGTAAACGCATCTTTTTGTATAATCAACTTAAAGTATTGTTCTTCTTTCCATGGATATTGAAATGTAAATTTTGTTGCAGAAGTATCCTCTACAATTTTATAATTTGTTATTGAATGAAAATTTGTGTCAGTAAAGCTTATTCTGGAAGAATCAAAAGTTTTTACAGGATTTGAAATATTTATAAGCAGGTTGCTTAGCAAATCCTGTTCACCTCTTTGAAGGTTAGTAGTAATTTTTATAGCTTTTGTTGTATCAACAGGTCTCTTTTTTTGAGGTACAGCAGGCGGATTATTTATGGGTCCTGCAGCCCCACCACTTTTGTTTAGAGGGTATTGATTATATGCATACATCAGTAATGGTGCAGATATATTATCGTCAATAGTGACGGGTTCATTTAAAAATGCAAAGGTCTTGGTGCTGTCGTCATATTTTTTTGTGTAATCGTTCGACAATACATAAACGTTGTATTTACCTTTAGCAAGATAATGGAAACTAAATTTGCCGCTGCTATCGAGATTAGCATAGTAATAAGGTCTTTCTTTTTTTATAGCAGAATCATTTAAATCTTTATGCAGTATTACAATTAATGTTGAATCTGATATTCCGGTTTCAGCCAACTGCACTTTGCCGCTTAATTCACCATTTGCAATGCTATTTCCTGTTGAAAAAACATAAGTAAAATTTTTATAAGGGTTGCCTTCGTTTACGTCTTTGATTGCTTTACCAAAATTGATGGAGTAAGTAGTATTTGGCTGAAGTGAATCTTTTAAACGAACAGTAACTGTTTGCAGCTTGCTTTGTACAAACGGTGCCTGCACAGGGTTGGGAGAAGTAATAATTGATTGCTGTAACTGTTGATCTAACTGCACATACTCATTAAATGTAAGTGTTATTTTATTTGCATTAAAATGAAGCGCAGAGTCAATAGGCACTGCTTTAATTAATACAGGTGCCAAACTATCTCTTGGTCCGCCATTAGGAGGAACAATGTTAGCGCAGGAAGTTAAACCTTGTATTTCTATGATTGCAAAAATTATAAGAAAAAGAAAAGAATAAAAATTTTTCAAGCGCTGTTCTTTATAAAATCAAACATAATTGGTTTATTTCATTTCAGTTCCCAATAATCATATAAATTACTTAAGCCTTTGTTGGAAAAGAAACAGTTTACAACGGTTTATAAAATCTGATTGTCACTAAAGGAAATTTTATGAAGTATTACTTTTTGTTTTTAATGGCAGTCTTATTAACCAGCTGCAAAAAGAATGTATCCGGTACAGAAATTAAATGCGAGCCATTGCAACAAGGGTTGTTGAATAAAGATGTTTCGCTTGTAAAGAGTTCTCTTGGAAATTTTTTAAGCATAAAATATACACAGCAGAATTTCAATAAACTTACAGATACCATTTCCAATAATTGTGATATTACTATTGAGTATAACTGTTTTAATTGTATACAAACATTGCCGCCTCAATCTGAAATTGGATTAGCATTTTTAGATAACAACGGTGATTCAACAATAAGAATTTTGAATTTAGCAGCGGCACCAGATAGCACTATACAACTTCTAAACATACAAGAGTAATTCGGAACGAGGAGTCGGTTATACTTCTTCTTCGTTTGCAACATGTAATTCAACTGCCATGTCGTTGTTCTTTACAAACTCACACCAATGGCAATCCGGTTTGCCACAGCCGGTATAAAAATCATGTGCCTGAATTTTATCCCACACCTTTTTTATTTGAGCCTTCACAATACCAATATCATCCGGTTCTATGTATAATTTTATCTTCTTGTATTCTTTTTTATTATTGGGTTCGATGAAATCAAATTCGCTGCTTACTGCTTTCCAGTCGCGGCTTTGATTGTCTAAAAGAATTTTATAGAAAACAGCCTGCCGCCAGTAATCGCCACCATTTTCAATATCAGGATTAGGCGCTTTTAATTTGTCTTTTGCATACTCAACGTTGCCGGTTTTATAATCAACGACATTAACTTCTTTGCCATTGAATTCAAGCTTATCTAATTTACCTTTTAACGGAACACCATTCACCACAACATTTTTAATGTTGCGTTCAAGTGCCACAATCTTGTTCCAGCTGTATAAATATTTATCGTAATAATCTGATAAAACTATTTCACCATATTCTAATCTTTCACCAAATCTTTGCTTGGTAAAGCTTTCTCTATGACGATGCATAAACCAGGTAAAGTCATCAATAAATTCCTGCTTGGATGGAAAGCCATTTTGATATACAGGCTTTTCTGCACCTGAAACCTGTGCCTTGTATTCAATTTCCTTTACTTCACCGTTCTGCATCTTTCTGAACAACTGCTCTAATGCATAATGCACCGCAGAACCAAACTCTGTGTTTTCATTTTTGGGCGAAGGAATGCGGATGAGATTTTTGAAGTAAAATTCCAGCGGGCATTTTAAATAATTGTTCAGCGCTGTTACGTTCATCACAAAACGTTCCAGCAAACTGTTGATGTATTCCGCTTCAATCTTTTCAATCTCCGGCTTTATTTCATTCTCAAAATGCAGGCTCTGATATTCTGCCAGCACATCTACATCAATAAAAACTTTTTCTGTTGCTAATTCATGCGTATCTAAAATTTCCGCAATAAACATGGAAGGTTCTAATTCTTTACCATCATTTTTAAAGCAACAATAAGAGATAAATAAATTTTGTTCTGCTCTTGTTAATGCAACATAAAATAACCGTCGCAATTCTTCATCTGAACTATCATCACTTGCAGCAACAGAAGTAAAAATATTATCCGGAAACTTATAACCGCCGCCGGGTTTGCGTTTCTTTTCCCACATACTTGCATTTGCACCGGCAAAAAAAACATATTCAAATTCTAATCCTTTGCTGCCATGTGCCGTTAATAAATTCACGCCTTTATCATTACCGCTTACTTCAACCAAAGGCAATTGCAAACTTTCGCTTTGCATCAAATCAAACAACTTAATCAGTTGCTTTAAATCAAGGTTTTTATTGCGATGTGTTTCTTCTTTTATAAAATCAAACAAACCGGTAAGCACTTGCAACAACCAAATCTTTTCATCGCTGCGCATAATAAAACTCAATACACCCGCTTCACGAATAATACATTCAAACAAACTTTGCAGCGTAACATTCGGCACTTTACTAATTAAACTTTCCAATGCTTCACTTGCTTTCTTCAAACCTTCATTCATGCCTTGCGAAAACAAATCACGCACAGGTTGCTTGCTGCGTTCAACCAAAATTTTGCGGATAGAAGTTTTGTTTTCGCTAAAATGTTTATCGGCAACTTCAATACTTGTTCTTGCAATTTCAATCGGCGGAATAGCAAACCAGTCGTAATGTAAAATCTCGAACAACAACTCATCACCGCTGTACGGAATATCATGTTCAAACGATAAATATCTTAACACAGAAATTATCTTCTTCGCAAAAGGAATGTTCAAAATATTCAAACTGCGCTTGCTGTAATATGGAATCTGTTTCAGCTTAAAATATTGCGCCAGCTCTTCACCATATTTATTCTCTTTATAAATAATTCCAATCCTGCCCGGCTCAATTCCTGAACTCAAAATATCTTCCACCTTTTGCACAATGCCAATCATTTCATGACGCTGCGTTTCATAATTATAAATAAGCGGCTTATGTGTTAAGTGTTTTATTTTATGGTTTGCTGACAACAACTCTTTGCTTAAACCTTCAAACTGTTTTATTAAGCGGTCATTGTTCTTATCAATAATCGTTTTTGATACATCTAATATGCCTTGCGTTGACCGGTAATTATGTGTAAGCACAACTGTCAACAAATCATTTTTATAACTGTTCGTAAAATCCAGCATATTCTGCACGTTAGCACCCTGGAAACGGTAAATGCTCTGGTCATCATCGCCCACCACAAACACATTTGGCTTGTCCCAGTAATTAATCAGCAACTCCACCAAACGGTTTTGCGTGCCGCTCGTATCCTGGTATTCATCCACCAAAATATATAAGAACTGTTCTTGGTAACGCAACAATAGATTCGGGTTTTCTTCAAACGCTTTAATCACCCAGTTAATCATGTCATCAAAATCATACAGGTTTTTGCTGCGCATCAGCCGCTGAAAATTATCAAACTCATTCACCGCAGCACGCAGCTTTTCCATGTGCTCAACTTCCTCATCCAGTTTCTGTTGTTTTTTATCGCCCGCTTTAAATTGCCTGTATGCTTTTTTATAAACATACTCATCGCGTGTTTCAATATCTTTTAAATAAGCGTCAATCTTACCGTTGATAAATATTGCACTCCAGCCTTCACGCTTCATCGTGCTGAACAAAGTCTGCAGGTTATTAATCTCGTAATACACGTCGCCGCGATACCGTTTCAGCAAATGATTTTTCGGAAACGCATCAATCAGTTGCTTGTACAAATCAATGCGCTGCAAATCACTCACCGGGTCAAGCGCCGTCTTTTCAAACAAGCCAAGATTATCCTGAATCACATCATTACAAAAAGCATGAAACGTATAAATGTTCACCTTGTAAGCATCCGCGCCAATAAACTCCAGGATGCGTTTGCGCATCGCAATCACGCCGGCATCCGTGTACGTAAGGCAAAGAATATTTTGCGGCTGTGTATCTGTGTCCAGCAAAATTTTTCCGATGCGTGCCGAAAGAATCTGCGTCTTGCCTGTGCCCGGTCCCGCAATTACCATCACCGGTCCTTCAATTGTATCCACCGCACGTTTCTGGTGCTCATTCAACCGCTGGTATTTTGTATTAAATTTTTCTAACTGGTAGTTGTTGCGAGGCATGTTGTAAAGATAAATTATTAGCTGTTAGCCTTTGGCTTTTGGCTGTTAGCAATAAGCACATTTTACATAACTACAACATACATGAACGAGTCGTTATTGCGAGGAGAAACGACGAAACAATCTGATTTAATAATTTATAATTCATCATTCATAATTGTTATTTGGGGCTGTCAACAGTTGTACAATTATCAGCTCTAGTTCCGGCTTTGCGTTACAAGTCCGGCACAAGCCAACGCACAAATCTTCACCGGGGCTTTTCACTGCAATCCAGCAGCCGTTGAAGTGTTGAAAATGTGTTCAACAAAAAGATTTTGGTTCGTGTCGACACGAACCAAGGCGTTGGTGGCTTAACATCAAATCAAAACAACCACCTTTCACCCAACAGCATATACATTTCGGTAAAATGCTTAAGCATTTCATCAAAAACCAATAACCTTTCACTTAAAAGCTTAAGCATTGCACCCAAAAACAACAACTTTTCATCAAAAAGCAACAACATTTTATCAAAAGGCAACAGCTTTTTCTTAAAGGCAATTACATTTCAATCAAAAGCTTAAGCATTCCGGCGAAAAGCTGTTAAGTTTTGCGCCTTTAAAGACATTTTTCAGTTAAGCAGCATCTTTAAAATGTAAATTAGTATCCTATTTAAACTTTTAAATCCATTGTATGCAACGATTGTCATCTGCTTCTCTTGAATTTATTAATCTTTCTCCTGAATGCAAAACACCGGTTGGCACAGGTATGATTAACTGTATCTCAGCCGATACCAAAACTTTTCCCAATCCCCCGGTTGATGTAACTACACTTACTGACCTTAATGAAGGACTGACGGAAGCCATACCTAAAGCACACACAGGCGATAAAACGGCGGCTGCGAATCTTCTCAACATTGAAAAACAATGGGACGGCGCTTTTCGCAGCACCGCAAAATATATAGGTATCATTGCCAACGGTAATGAAGCGGTTATCCGCCAGGGCGGCTGCACACCCACCAAAGGCGATACAAGCCCGTCACAAATACCCGGCGACTGTAAAAATGTGCAGGTAGCAGCAGAGCACGGTCATGGCACTGCCAGCGTTGGCTGCGATGCGGATGCATCTGTAAAAGCTTACCTGTATATAGCTTCAACCGGCGGTGCTACCATAAAACAGGATGGCGATACCATTGTAATTACGGTGGGCAGCGAAATCATTTATGTGCAGGCAGATACGCACCGCAACAGGTGATACCGCAATAATCTAATGATACAAATATATAAACCCGCCGCGTAAACAGCAGGTTTTTTATCTTTAGCACGCAAACGAAAGGCGATAGAGAAAGATTAGTGCAGTTTAATAATGAAATTTTTTCACTCAATAAACATTCCTCCGCTGAATAGCCGGAACTGCTATTGATATTTATTCATCATTAATATCTCACCGTTTAAAATTATCTGCAATTCTTTTTTATCAGATGCTTCTGCCCTGCCGATAATCCTGGCTTCAATATCAAATGCTTTTGCTTCTTCAATCATATCAAGTGCTTTTGCTTCGTTCGTAAATATTTCAAGACGATGCCCCATGTTAAAAATCTGGTACATTTCTTTATTATCCGCGTTGCTGTTTTGTTGAATGATTTTAAAAATCTCCGGTGGTTCAAACAGGTTGTTTTTGATGATTTTTAAAGGCGCAGGCAAGTACTTCATGCACTTGGTTTGTCCGCCGCCGCTGCAATGAATCATGCCATTAATATCATCAAAATATTTTTCAAGTAAAAATTTAATCAGTGGTGCATACGTACGTGTTGGTGAGAGCAGCAGCTTACCAACAGTTGTAGTAAAATCATCATTAATAATTATTTCTTCATTCAGCTTGTGCTTGCCAATATAAACAACATCGTTATCAAGAGCAGGCTCAAATGATTCAGGATATCTTTCAGCATAATATTTATTTAATACATCGTGTCTTGCGCTGGTTAATCCATTGCTGCCTATGCCGCTGTTATACTCAGTCTCATATGATGCCTGTCCAAAGCTTGCAAAGCCAACAATTACATTACCCGGCTGAATATTTTCATTCGTTATTAATTTATCTTTTGCGCATCTTGCCATCATTGTTCCATTAACTGCAATAGTGCGTACAACATCACCAACATCTGCCGTTTCACCACCGAGATAATGAATATTAACGCCGTAATTTTTCAAGCTATCCAAAAATTCTTTCGAACCATTAATAACATGTTCAAGCACATCCGCCGTTATCAGGGTTTTGTTCCTGTCAATAGTTGATGAAAACAAAATGTTGTTTTGTATGCCCACGCATAAAAGGTCATCGAGGTTCATTACAATTGCATCCTGTGCAATGCCTTTCCAAACATTCACGTCACCGGTTTCTTTCCAATATAAATAAGCCAAAATGCTTTTTGTGCCTGCGCCATCTGCATGCATGATATTTACGAAAGCATCATCGCCGCTTATGTAATCAGGGTAAATTTTGCAAAACGCATTTTCATATAAACCTTTATCAAGATTTTTTATGGCTGCATGTACATCTTCTTTTTGTGCCGATACTCCGCGTTTTGAATAAAGCGACATCTTATTGTTTCGGACAAATGTACAATGCACAACAAAGCGCATTACACAAAATGACTTTAGTTTTGTACAATATGCAGGTTTATTATTCGATAGAACATTTACCGGTTTTTAAAAATGCTGTTATCACTATCGGCACTTTTGATGGCGTTCATTCAGGGCACAGGCAGATAATAAACCAATTAAATAAAGAAGCTGCTGATATAAATGGTGAATCTGTAATTATCACTTTTCATCCGCATCCGCGCAAGGTAATTAGCAACAAGCCACTATATCTTTTAAATACGCTTGATGAAAAAATAGCTTTACTACAAGCACTACAGGTGAATCATTTAGTGGTTGTTCCTTTTAATGAAGGTTTTTCTAATCAAACTCCAGAAGAATATGTAACAAATTTTCTATTCGATAAGTTTCATCCGCACACAGTTATTATTGGTTATGATCACAAGTTTGGAAAAGACAGGAAGGGCGATTATCATCTTTTAGAAAATTATGGGAAGCAATTAGGATTTGATGTAAAAGAAATTTCAGAACAAATAATTAATGAGGCGATTGTCAGCTCTACATTAATAAGAAAAGCATTATTAAATAATGATGTTGCAACAGCGAATACCTGTTTAGGGTATCATTATTTTTTTGAAGGAATTGTTGTTGATGGAAATAAGTTAGGCAGAACTTTAGGTTATCCAACTGCAAATGTTGTTGTTAATGATGAAATTAAACTGATACCTGCAAACGGAATTTATGTTGCAACAGCAAGTCTTGCAAATAAAGAAAATGAGGAGATGCTTCAGGGTATGTTAAGTATTGGGTTGCGTCCAACTATAGGTAGTAGTGACCGCACAATAGAAATGAACATATTTAATTTTGACAGAGATATTTATGGCTTAAGCTTAAAAGTTTTTATACATAAATATTTACGTACAGAAGTAAAATTCGATACGCTTGAAGCATTAAAAAATCAAATGGATAAAGACAAACAAAACAGTATAAAATATTTTAAAAGTATAGATAATTGACATGGTTTATACATTGCCAGGCTTTATCATCGGTTATTACCAGATTGCAATATTTTATAACATTGTTCAATGTAGTAACCTAATTCAAGATCATTCATCATTAAAGTTTCATCGTAAGAAGGCCTGTAGTAATTCATAAAATAGTCAAGCTGTTTACCATCGAGATGTGTAAGTTTTTTTACAAGATATTTTGTGTAGCGATGGTCAATGTATTTGTCATGCTCTTCCTGAATAAGGCGCTGCTGAAATGCCAATGCCTGCCTGTTTTGCCTGAATTTAAATGCATTGATAATCTCATCCAAATCAAAACCTGCAGTCAAACTCCCCGGTACATAAGTTGAAGCGGGTGATTCACTCAACTTCAAACCAGGTTTATGATAATTAAATGCTTTAGCATACTCCTGCCTGTTTTCTAGTGAATCTAATTTGTAATTTTTTGTAGCCACTTTTACTTCAGGCAGCCAGCGTACATCAACATATAAAGCGATATCAAAGCTTTGCGGATGGGCAATCGTATCAACAGGGTACCGCATCGTTTGTTTATTGAGATAGCTGAACCAGATTGAATCGTTTTTAGTTACTTCAATTGAATACTTACCGGAAGAATCACTAATGGTAAAATGTCCTGAACTTGTTTGAACTGTAACTGCATCAAGTGCTTGCTTGCTGAAATAATCGGATACAGTTCCACTTATAGTTTGACTGGATACGATTTGAATTGAAGAAATAAAGACAATTAAAACTAATACCGGTTTCAAGTATTTACTTTAAAATGTAATATTACAAAGCTGGTTTGTTTTAATTGAATTAGAAAAGTTAAGATGGCGGTTACCTGCCCATATAAACCATAAGAATTTGTACATCGCTTGGATTTACTCCTGAAATTCTGCTCGCCTGTCCTAAAGTTCTGGGTTTTATTTTTTTAAACTTTTGTAAAGCTTCCGCACTTAATGCAGATAAGCGTTCATAGTTAAAGCTTTCAGGGATGATTGTATCTTCAACAATGCTCATGCGTTTTACCAAATCTTGTTCTTTTTCAATATAGCGTTCGTATTTTATTTGTATTTCTGCCTGTTCAAGAGATTCGCTCTCAAACCCGCTTAAGGGTTTATTTAATAAAAGAACTGATTTATTTAAATCGCTTAAATTTACATCAGGCCTTAACAATAACTTTATTGCTTTTTGCTTTTCATCAATTTTTGTTGAACCAACACTCTCAAGGTAACTGTTTACTTCATCCGGTTCAAAAATGATATTTTGTAATACATTTTTAATTGATGAAACAGCCTCTTTTTTAACCAACATTTTTTCCATTCTTTCCTGGCTTGCCAAACCAAGACGATAACTTTTTTCAGTCAGGCGTAAATCAGCATTATCCTGGCGTAATAAGGTTCTGTATTCTGCCCTACTGGTAAACATTCTGTATGGCTCATCGGTTCCTTTATTGATTAAATCATCAATCAAAACACCAATATAGGCTTCATCCCTTTTCAAAATAAGTGGCTCTAAATTTTGAACTTTTTGATGGGCGTTAATCCCTGCAATTAATCCCTGGCAGGCAGCTTCTTCATACCCTGTTGTGCCATTTATTTGACCAGCAAAAAACAAATTCTCTATAAGTTTTGTTTCTAAACTGTTTTTTAGTTGCGTTGGTGGAAAGTAATCATATTCAATTGCGTAGCCAGGCCTGAACATTTTAACAGATTCCAAACCTTCAATATTACGAAGTGCTTCGTATTGTGTTTCTTCCGGTAATGAGGTCGAAAATCCGTTTAAGTAAATTTCAATAGTATTAAATCCTTCAGGTTCTATAAACAACTGGTGCCTTTCCTTATCTGCGAATCGGTTTATTTTGTCTTCTATGCTGGGACAATATCTTGGTCCAACTCCATTAATTCTTCCGCAATACATAGGACTTTTGCCAAACCCTTTTTTTAAGATCTCATGAACGGTTTGATTTGTATAAGTTATATGGCAAGGCAGCTGTTTTTCAGGAGTCAGTTTATCAAAATTTAAATATGAAAACCCACTTATTTTTTCGTCTCCATTTTGAATTTCAGTTTTTTTGTAATTGATACTTCTTCCATCTAGCCTTGGAGGAGTACCTGTTTTAAGTCGGTTGCTTTCAAACCCAAGCTCAATTAGTTGCTCTGTAATTCCCGTAGAATTTTTTTCGCCTATTCTGCCTCCTCCAAACTGCTTCTCACCAATATGAATAATGCCATTAAGAAAGGTACCACTTGTGACAAGAACAGATTTTGTATTAATTATATGCCCTAATCCTGTTACTACACCTGTAATTTTTTTATTAGTAATAGAAAATTCTTTTATTGTATCCTGAAAGAAATCAACATTAGTTTTCTCAAGCAGTGAGCGCCATGTTGAAGCAAATAACATTCGATCATTCTGTGATCTTGGGCTCCACATTGCCGGACCTTTGCTCTTGTTAAGCATTCTGAATTGAATCATACTCAAATCGCTAACAATTCCGCTATATCCTCCAAGCGCATCTATTTCCCTTATAATTTGGCCTTTCGCAATTCCACCCATCGCTGGATTGCAACTCATTTGTGCAATGGTTTGCATATTCATTGTAACCAATAATACTTTACTGCCAAGATTTGCAGCCGCAGCCGCAGCTTCGCAACCTGCATGTCCTGCACCAACAACTATAACATCATAATCAGAAAACATTGTGTAAAAATAATTTTATATTTTTTTCACGTGAAACTAATTTTGAGTGCATGAAAAATCCTCAACAAGAAAAATATATCCGTTTTTATAAAATGAAGAGCTAATTCCTGTTTGAGTTAATTCAGGATTTAATAAAGTTTTACGGTGGCCTAAATCAAGAATATTTAAATCAATGTAAAGAAGACATAAGAGAAATATAGGATTGTTTTGACCATAGCTAATATTTTCACTGCCGCATTTTTTTAAATGAGTGGCTTTAAAACGGTCTTGAAAAGTTTCACAGTAGAAGAACTATGAGAAGGAGAAAAGTTATTAGAAGTAATGTCAATTGAATGGCTGAATGCCATTTTACTTAAGATTGGATTTAAAGAAAATAACGGTAAGGTCATTTTTGTGTATAGGTCATTTTTGAGGCTCTGTAAGTTGTCTCCCTTTAATTGAGGATAAATTTTAATAATTGGTAAAACAACACTATCATAAAATCGCTTTGGATTTTGCCTGCTGTAATTAACCCAATAAAAAAATTCCTTATCAGTTTGCGATAAATCATTATAACCTGCTTGGCAAGTATTAAAATTTTCAACTAATGTATCTATTCCTGAAGGTTTAGGGATAACTGCATCTTCGAATGATAACATCTTTTGAGAAAAAATGCACGTTGATGTTATTATTAGAAGAAAACTTAAAACGCTATGTTTCACGTGAAAATTTAGAATATATGGCTAAAAAATAATTTTCTTTTTTATGCATGTGTTTTTTTTTGTTAAGAGAATTATCAGTATATCCGCATAAATGTAAACATCCATGTATCATAACTCTTAAAAGTTCATTTTGGTACAATACTGAATATGATTTTGCATTTTCTTTTATTCGCTCAACACTTAAATAAATTTCACCAAGAACCGGCTCATTTATTTCGGATAGAACAAAAGATATTACATCTGTATAATAATTTTGTTTGAGATAAGACTTGTTGATTTTAAGTAAATATTCGTCAGAACAGAATATTATCCTTATTTCTTTCATAACTACATTTTCCTGCACAAAAATTTCATTCAATAACTTCTTGTAATTTTTAGTTTCTGAAATATTTATTTTTTTATCACCGGATGAAAAAAGAATGTTTCTCATTAGTTTCAAAATTCGTAAAACTTAAAAAATAATGCATTTTAGTTTTGCAGTTATGAAGTTGTCAGAATTAAGAGTCGGCCAACAGGCAATTATTACCGGTTTTGAGAAAAATGATATATCCATAAAATTAATGGAAATGGGATTTATTCCTGGTGAAACGATCAGGATTGAAAAGTTTGCTCCTTTTGGTGATCCAATTTGCGTGCTGGTTGCCGGATATAATTTAAGTCTCAGAATTGATGAAGCCCAAACGATTGAAGTTCATATTTTATAACTAATTAAAAATCAATATTTTAATGAAAATTGGACTATTTTTTGGTTCTTTTAATCCTATACATATTGGTCATTTAATTGTTGCTGAACATATTGTAAACTTTTATTCAGATAAGGTTTGGTTCATTGTTTCACCTCAAAATCCTTTTAAAGAAAATAAAGATCTCTTGAATACAGAGAAAAGGTTAATGCTTGTAAAAGCTGCTATTGAAGATAATATGACATTTTCTGTTTCTGACGTTGAAGTGGATTTACCACTTCCATCTTATACAATCAACACACTTCAACATTTAAAAAAAATTTATTCAAAGGATGAGTTTTTCTTAATTATGGGTTCTGATAATTTTTTAAACGTTTCAAATTGGAAGTCTTCCGACGCAATATTATCAATGTATAAAATTGTTGTTTATGAAAGACCTGGTTTTTTACTCAATTCTAAAAATCTTTCTTCAAATATTATTATTGCTCAGGCACCTTTAATAAATATTTCTGCAACTGATATACGAAAGTTAATCAGTTCCAAAAAATGTGTTCGCTATTTATTACCGAAAAATGTAGAATCGCTAATAAATCAAAATAATTATTATCATTAAAAATAGTAAAACATCAATCCTAATAAAAGACAGAAAACTGGTACAAGCTGTGGAAAAATTTTTGAAAAAGTCAAAAGCAAAAAGGTACCAATTATTACAAAGACATTGGCATAAGATATTAATTTTCCATTAGTTATATTAATGGATACAGCTTGCATTAAAAATAGTGTGGACGCAATCATTATACCAACAACTGAAGCATTAATCCCTTCTAAGGAACGGTAAATGACTGCATACTTTTTTAAATTGTTCCAAACCGGGAAAAAGAAAAGCACTAGCAAAAGGCTGGGTAAAAACAATGCAACTGTACCTATAATACAGCCCATCAATTGAGTATTAGAACCTCCTTTACTTAATAAAATTCCTCCAGTAAAAGCACCAATAGAAAATACAGGTCCTGGAATAGCTCTGACTATTCCTGAGCCTGTAAAGAAATCTTCTTTATCTGCTTTCAAGGCTCCAGGATTTCTTTTTTCAATTTTTATTCTAGTTGGCCTAATAACGTATTGCTGATACATCATCGGTATTAAAACATCTCCCCCGCCAAATACCAAACCGCCAAATCGGTAAAAGTTTTCAAATAAGTTATATGGACCTCTATTCTTCCAGTCATGCTTTCTTGCTGTTTCGCTCACAGAAGCAGAAATAGCAAAAATGGAAAAGAATATGAAAATGTTTACCCATCGTATTTTTCTTATTGGTACGTCACGCTGCGGAATACGAATTTTGCTAAAATTAGTTGCGATGCCCGCTGCTATAATGATACCGGGGAAAATCCACGGCGTATTAAATAGCGGCAATGTAATGATTGCAGCTACAATCATTATAATTGTAGTTATCTTGTTATGAATTGCAAATTTTGACATTCTATAAGCGGCAAATGCAATAAAGCCAACTGCCATCGGTTGTATAAATCTGAATGCACTTACAAGAGCAGCCTTATCGTTTACATATTTTATCAGAAATGAAAATGAACCCATTAAAACACAAGCAGGAGTTATCCATATTAACAGGGTTAATATAGCAATTGGAACACCACCCTGCTTATAACCGATAAGCGTTATGGTTTGAGTAGATGAGGCACCAGGCAACATTTGACAAAATGCGTTAAACTCCAGAAGCTCTTCTTCTGTTACATCATGCCTGCGGTGTACAAAATTTTTAAGCATCATTCCCATGTGACCTTGGGGACCTCCAAACGCAGTTAAGCTATGGACAAGTACTGCTTTAAGAAAGGAAATATGGCGTGGAACAATCAGCAACTTATTAATGAGTTCAATTTTTTTAAACCGATTTCTTTAAGTCTTTCATCAAAATATTCACCAGCTGTTACATCAGCATATTGTTTAAGATGATTGGTGTTAATGCAGTTTGTTAGGCAAACCAAACTCATTTCACTACGCGGATGTAAAAAAAACGGTATCGAAAACCGGCTTGTATGCCATGACTTTTTAAGCGGATTTACCACACGGTGTGTTGTACTTTTCAACTTATTATTAGTTAATCTTTGAAGCATATCGCCCACATTAACAACAATATATTCGGGTAAAGATGTAACACTAATCCAGTCTCCATTTTTCATAAGTATTTGTAAACCATCTGCAGAACTACCAACCAGTAGAGTTATAAGATTGATATCTTCATGTTGATCTGCACGGATTGCAGATTTTGGCTCGTTCGTTATTGGTGGATAATGTATGCATCGCAAAATAGAATTTCCGTTTTGAAGGTCAACAACCGGTATAAGTTCATTCATAAATCAGAAGATTTTATACAAAGGCGTATTATAGTTTAAAGAAACAATTTAAAAGATAATATTACACCTTACTTAATGCTTTGCAAATAATTACTAAGCCGCATTATTGCCTGTGCAGTTAAAGTAATCTCATCCTGCGCTTCTTGCCATTTACGCTGTTCAATAGCTTCCCTTATTCCTGGTAATGTTTTTACTCCATAGCCTGTATAAAATCCCGGTGCATATAGACTATGTTTATACCAGCTCCTGCGGGGTAACCCATCCGGTAATAATAATTGTTGCTCTGCATGGGATAACGCAATGTTTGTTTGTTCATCCTTCGCAACATTATTCTTTTTCATGTAAATACTTAGGCTGTCTGTTGTTTTTTGTAACGATGTGAGTGCATTTTGCAACGGACTTATATCTATAAACGGAACTTCCTGTTTTGGCTGAGGCTGTATATATGTTTTGGTTGGATCTGAAGCCAACTTATAATCATTTTGCCTGAGTAACTGGTTTTCTATTACTGTTGCTTCACGCATATCAGTAATCATGTTCATCAAATCAATAGCATATTTGTTTATTGTTTTATAAAGAACCGAATAATCATAAGGTAAAGCATCAGCATCAGCCATACGCAAAACTGCACGACCGGCAACCTTTGCCAGTGCAACACCATATACAAAATTTGGATCTTTAAAATGCCGGTAATCATCGTAAGAATCATAAATTGAATGATATTCTCCGCCATTATCTTCACCGCCGAAGCCAAGATCTAAAGTATTTATACCAAGGTGTTGCAGAAAAGGAGAGTAATCAGAACCACTGCCTAAGGCATTCAATTCAATTGTAGATTTATCTAAAGCTTCTTTTTTAGCTTTGACATTTAAAGCATTCGTTGCATAATTAGCTTTATCTCTTTCAAAAACAGAAATATTTGTTTGCGGGTCAATCACAGTTTTTGAAATTTCATCCATAAGTGGTGTTAAAGCATGCGAGCCACCTGCACTCAAAAACCCCCTTCCATTACCATCACTATTTACATATAAAATTGCTTTTTGTTGTAAATCTTTAGCATGTTCTTCAACAAATTCAGTTGAACCAATTAAACTCGGTTCTTCCCCATCCCATGAACAATAAATAATAGTTCGTTTTGGCTGCCACCCAGTTTTCACTAACATACCAATGGATTTGGCTTCCTCCAACATCGCAGCCTGCCCGCTTATAGGATCCCCTGCACCATTAACCCATGCATCATAGTGATTGCCCCGCATTATCCATTCATCCGGAAATTGCGCACCTTTAATCATTGCAATCACATCATAACAAGGCACCATGTTCCAGTTAAATTCCATTTTTAAATGAACCTGCGTTTTTCCTGCGCCTATATGATATGTAAAAGGTAATGCACCCTGCCAGCCCTCTGGCACAACAGCTCCGTCAAGTGATTCCATTAATGGTTTGGCGTCATGATAACTTATAGGTAATACAGGAATTTTTAAGAGATTTGGCGCATCATTATGTGAGGCAATTCTTTGAGCACTGCTATCGGCTCCAACTCCGGGCGTTAACGGGTCGCCGGGGTAAATAGGCATATCCATAACACTGCCACGCTGCACACCAAATTCATTTCTAAAAGCACCTTTAGGGTAAACATCTCCCTGAAAATATCCATCATCCATTGGGTCACTATAAATAATACAGCCTAAAGCACCATGTTCCTGCGCAACCTTTGGCTTTATGCCACGCCAACTGTGGCCATACTTGGCAATCACAATTTTTCCTTTTACGTCAATACCTAATTCAGCAAGCTTATCATAATCTTCAGGCAAACCGTAATTAACAAAAACAAGCGGTGCAGTAACATCACCATCAGCACTCCAGGCATTGTATGTAGGCAACTGGTTTTCCTGTCCTGATGTTGCATCTTCTTTAAGCGCAGGTTCTTTTAGTAATGCAGTATATCTCGTTGGCGCTACCATTTCAAGCAACCTTATTTTAGGTGTTGGAAATAATACGCTGAATGTTTCTATGTGTGCATCAAAACCATAACTTTTATAATGATTGAGAATAGTGTCTGCAAATGCCTTGCTGTTTACAGAACCAAGGTTATGAGGCTTTGATGAAAGTAATTTTATTGTTGTGCCGATGTGTGGAGCGCTTAAGGCAGAATCAAATGCATACTCGGCCTGCAATTGCTTTGCAGCATCAGCCGGTAAAAAACCTGTGATTGATTGTGCCTGCGTGTGTATAAAAAATAAAATACTTACAAAAGATAAAATTGTTTTCATAATGATGTTGCTTAAAAAATGAAGATAAGAGAAACAGTAATTATCAACTTTAAATATAATTAATTAAAAAGCGCTTTATCAATAAGATGAATTGCAATATCTTTTAAATGAACAGAAACATACAATTCTATTTCACCCAGCAGGTAATTGCTGTCTTGCTTGTTGAATATTATAGTATGAATATTATTTTCTTCAAGCATGCCTTTTACAATATTGGCCTCTGCATAGCTGCGTGTTGAAAACAGTTTAATCCAACTCTTCATTTGGTGGCAATATATTTGTAAATTTAGAAAAGCGTATAAATAATTAAAGATTGAAATCACTTTAATTTATAATTCAACAAAATATTTAATTCACTTACATTAATTATAATTGCAAAAACCACTTATGCGCATATTGGTTACAGGCACGGCAGGATTTATAGGTTTTCATGTTGCTAACAGGTTATTGAATGAAGGGCATACTGTTATAGGATTTGATAGTGTAAATGATTATTATGATATTAATTTGAAATATGGCAGATTAGCTGCTGCAGGTATTGATATGCATGAACCAAATAACCATATCAAAATAAAAAGTACAATTTATCCCTCTTATTTTTTTTATCAGGGTAAACTTGAAAATAAGAACAACTTAGAAAACGTCTTTAAAAAAGAATCCATCGATATTGTTGTTCATCTTGCGGCACAAGCTGGTGTAAGATACAGCTTACAAAATCCGGAAGCTTACGTATCAAGCAATATAAACGGTTTTGCAAATATTTTAGAATGTTGCAGGCATTTCAGTATTCAGCATCTTGTTTATGCCAGCAGTTCCAGCGTTTATGGACTGAATGATTCAATACCGTTTAAAACCACTGACAATACAGATCATCCTGTTTCATTGTATGCAGCAAGTAAAAAAAGTAATGAGTTGATGGCTCATGTTTATAGCCATCTTTTTAAATTACCAACTACAGGGTTGCGTTTTTTCACGGTGTATGGCCCGTGGGGAAGACCAGACATGGCACTCTTTATATTTACAGATTCTATTCTAAAAAAGAAACCTGTACAAATCTTTAATTCAGGCAAAATGCTGCGGGATTTTACATACGTAGATGATATTGTTGATGGTGTTATAAAAGCAATGTATAAAGCGCCTAAGCAGAAGAAAGAATGGAAAAAATCAACATCAGATACTTCCTCCTCAAGTGCACCTTATAAAATTTATAATATTGGTAATAACAAGCCTGTAAATCTTTTAGATTTTTTAGATGCTATAGAATCTGAGCTTGATGTTAAAGCCATAAAAGAATTTTTACCAATGCAACCTGGCGACGTTGTAACTACTTACGCTGATATAACAAATATTAAAAACGATCTTGGTTATTTACCTGAAACCTCAATTAAAGATGGGATTAGAAATTTTATTAAGTGGTATAAAAAGTATTATTCAATATAAGCGTTAATATGCTTTATT